>DATHEV010000906.1:0-11379 GCA_035318405.1 Iamia sp. | reverse complement strand
CCGCGACCTGCCCGACGTGGTGGGCGAGACCGCCGCCGCCGTCGTCGCCGATGTCGACGACACGCCCTACGCCCAGGCCCGAGCCTTGCAGGACTGGTTCCGCTCCGAGTTCACCTACGACCTCCAGCAGGTCGACCCTGGCCACAGCGGCACCGCCATCGAGGCCTTCCTCGACGAGCGCCGGGGCTACTGCGAGCAGTTCGCCGGCACGTTCGCGGCGATGGCCCGCACCCTGGGCCTCCCGAGCCGGGTGGCGGTGGGGTTCACGATGGGCGTCCCCAACGCCGAGGGGACGGGCTTCACCGTGCGGGGGCGCAACGCCCACGCCTGGCCCGAGGTGTGGATCTCGGAGGCCGGCTGGGTGCCCTTCGAACCGACCCCGGGCGCGGGCCAGCCCGGCGCCGAGCGGTACACGGGGCTGCAACCACAGCAGCCCGGCGAGGAGGAGACCCCCACCCCGCCCACCGTCGCCGACACCCAGCCGCCGGCGACGGCGACACCGCCGGCGACGACGACGAACGTCCCCACCACGATCCCTCCGAACGAGCCGGGCGGCGGGGAGGTCGTGGGTCCGGGGGTGGAGGACGACGGCGGCGTTCCGGTCGGGCTGGTGGTGCCCCTGCTCGTGGTGCTGGCGGGCCTCGTGCTGCTCGCCCTCGACATCGTCGTCATCGCCGCCGTCCGTGCCCGCCGAGCTCGCGATCTCGACTCCGACCACACCGTCGCCGGGCGGGTCCGGGCGGCGTGGACCCGGACCATCGTTGCCCTCCACCTCGTGGGCGTCGCGCCGGTGCCGACCGAGACCGCCCGCGAGTTCGCCCGGCGGGCGAGCGACGACCTGGGCGAGGCCGGGCCCGCTCTGTCCCGCCTGGCCGGCATGGTCACCGTCACCACCTGGGCCCCGAAGACCTCCGCGGCGGCCTCCGCCCTCATCGGCCAGGCCGACGAGCTGGCCCATCGCGTCACCACGAAGGTCCACGACGACGCCGGCTGGCGCCGCCGAGCCCGCTCCGCCATCGACCCGAGGACGCTCCGGTCGCCCTGACCGAACCTCGCCCTCGGGGCCGGTGGCGTTCTCGGTCGTGCTCCTTGGTTCGGTCTAGCCGGCGTCGGATGTCCTCGACCTCGTGGCCGGTCGGTACCGCACGTTGACCTCCGACTTGGGGCCGGCGTCGCCGACCCGATGGAGGTGGATCGGCTCACCGCCGGGGTGGTCGTAGAGCCGAAGCCCGTCGCCGAGCAGGACCGGCGCGATGTGGAGGTCGATCTCGTCGATCAGTCCCAGCTCCAGCAGCTGACGGCCGATCGTCGGGGACATCACCTCGAGGTTCTTGCCGCCGGCCCCCTCCAACCCGATCCGGACGGCCTCCGCCACGTCACAGCCGAGGAACGTGACCCCTGCGGCCGGCGTCGCGTCCTCGGGGTGGTGGGTGAGGACGGAGCCATGACGGTCGATTGGGCGCGCGACGGCCCCGACCTGGTGTCACGCCCTGCTGCGCCTCCCCGACGGGACATCCGAGGGCGCCGTCGTGGCCACCGCGGCGACCATGGGCGTCCGGGTCAACGGACTCGGCCACGACCGGTTCGGGGCCGCGGGCACGGACGTCGAGCCGGACCCGCGACCGCCCGCCCTCGTGCTCGGCTTCGGCAACCTCAGCGAGCACCAGATCGGCCGAGGCGGGTCGTGGGCGGCGCGGGCATTCCTCTGGGAACACGTGTAGAGCGTTAGAAATCTGGCTTGTGTGCAAACTGTGCCTGGCGCGATACTCCTATTGATTGTTGCCACGGCCACAGGGAGCAAGGTGACCGCACCGGAGGAGACACGCATCGGGTCCTCAGGATCGACCCTGCTTCGGTCGCGGTCGCGATGAGTGACCTGGACCCTGAGCACACCGATCCCGGTACGAACGAGCTGCTGGAGGTCGCCTACCGCTTCGGCCGCGCGGTCATGAGCCTCGCCACGAGCGCCGAACCCCGTCGTCGCCGGCTGGCCGAGGCGTGGCACCAGCTCAGCCGGGTCGAAGGCGCTCTCTCAGGTCTGTGGCCTGAACCCCACGTACCGGTCGAGCTCGTCGAACAGATCGGCGAGCTCCTCGAGCTGGTCCCGGCGAACGGCTCCATCGAGGAGACCATCGCCCGCTTGGACGATCCGACGATCGCTCGGACCTGCCAGCAGATCACGGGTCTCGCCTTCGCACTGCACCAGACGGTGGGCGGGACCGCGCCCGAACCTCACTAGGGCGGACACCGGGCCACCCGTCGTCGAGCGACCAGCAGCGGTCCACCGTCGGCCGATCCGTCAGCAGGCCACTGGTCGAGACGGGTCAGATGGCGTCGTCGCTGCCGGCGAGCAGCGCGTCGCTGATCGCACCGAGCTCGTTGACCTGGGCGGCCGTGAGCTGGTCGAACACGCGTTGGCGGACCTCGACGACGTGCTTGGGTGCGATGACCGCGATCCGCGCCCGACCCTCGTCGGTGAGCCGCACCCGTTGCGCCCTCCCGTCATCGGGGTCCGGCCGACGGGCGACCCACTCGTCGCGCTCGAGCCGTCGGAGGGCGTGGCTCAGCCGGCTGGGGGAGTAGCGGAGCTCGGCCGCGAGGGCCGAGACCCCGCACTCGTCGTCGGGCGCCATCGAGATCGTCGACAGGATCAGGAAGTGGCTGTGCGCGATGCCTCCATCGCGCTGTAGCTGGTGGTCGAGGTCGGCGAGCACCGCGCTGGCGGCGCGCACGAACCGCAGCCACACCAGGCGCTCACCCGGATCGAGCCAAGGCACCTCTCCATCGGTCACCGCCGCAGTCTACGCGAACCACTTGAACGTTCAAGTGACTCTCTGTAGGGTGACAGTTGAAGGTTCAACAATCAGAGGAGATCGAGATGACGACGACACGAGGCCGGCGGGCGACGACCGTGCTCCTGGGCACCGGGCTGGCGGTGGTGCTGCTGGGAGGAGCGGCCCTGTGGTGGGTCGTGCTGCGCGACGACACCCCCGCCGAGGCCGCCCTCGTCGATCGCGAGGTGGTGACGACCCAGCGAGCTGCCGACGACCACCTCAGCGGCCCCTGGACCATGGTCCCCGGCCCGGACGTCTGGGCCGGGTACCGCATCACCGAGCACATGGGCGGACTCGACAACGTCGCCGTGGCCCGCACCGGGGACGTCGACGCCTCCCTCACCCTCGCGGGCACCGACGTGACCGCGGTGACCGTCGAGGTGGACATGACCACCCTCGTGAGCCAGGACACCGAGCTGCCCGGCGTGGGCGGACGCGACGACGCCATGCACGGCTCGGGGCTGGAGACCGACCTCCACCCGACCGCCACGTTCACCCTGACCGAGCCCATCGAGCTCGGTGACCTGCCTGAGCCCGGCACCGAGGTCACCGCCGACGCCGTCGGGGTCCTCGACCTCCACGGCGTCGAACGTCCGGTGACCATCCCGGTCGCCGCCCGTTGGAACGGCGAGGTCATCGACCTCACCGCCTCGGTCGACATCACCTTGGCCGACCACGCCATCGATCCGCCCGCCCCGAAGATCGTCACCCTCGCCGACACCGGCACCATCGAGCTCCAGCTCACCTTCGCCCGGCCCTGATGCGGCCTCTGGCCGGCGGTCGCGCAGCCGTCGCACCGGAGCACGGGTCACGATCCACCCTCAGGGGGGCGAGCTGTGTCTTGGCGGGGGTGGGTGCAGTCGCTTCGTGGGCCGGCCATCAGGCCCGGTCCGTGAGGCGATCGAGATCTCGGGTGGCGTCGCGGAGGTGCTCGACGTGTTCCTCGAAGACGACGCCGATGCAGTCGTGGACGGCACTCGGGCCGTTCTCGAGAACCACCACCTCGACGGTCGATGCTGCCGGCTCGATGTCGTCGAGGTGGTCGCGCAAGGCGCGACGCCGGCGCCGCCGCTGGGTGGGAGCGACCCCGTCGGCGGGGTCCGACGGGCTGGTGGCCTACGCCTCGGGGAGGCCCCGGATGATGGTGGCGCCCAGCTCGATGAGGCCCTGGCGGTCCAGGCCGTGGTCCCGGCCCGCGGTCAAGCTGTAGAAGCGGTCGCCCACGACCATCGAGAGGATCCCCGCCTGGTCGTCGCCCCGGAAGAAGGCCTGCTCGGCGCCGTCGACCTCGACGATGTCGGCTCCGGGCAGGTACACGTCCACCGCCTCCTCGCCGGTCGGTCGGTCGAGCGCCGGGGAGCCGCTGCTGAACGTGGCGATGTTGGTCGGCGTCGTGCCCCGAGGAGCTTCATAGGTGGCGGCCCAGTACTCGTCGCCGAGGTGCTCCCAGCGCACGAGCCGGGCGCCCAGCTGATCGCCGACGTAGGTGACGGCCGGGGTCGGCTCGCCGCCGGCGACGGGCATCTCACCCGGCTCGATCGGCTGGGTGATGACCGGCTCCGGCTCGGTCGGCGGGGTGGTGACCGGCTCCGGCTCGGTCGTGCCGGCGTCGGGGTCCGGCAGTGCCGGCTGGTCGGCGGCCGGCGGGGCGGCATCGGTGGGCCGCCCGTCGGCCGCCTCCGGAGTGTCCGACGACCCGGAGTCGGCCAGGGCGACGCCGGCCACGGCCAGGGCGGCGACCGTCGCCGCGGCGGCGAGCAGACCGGGCCACCACCGACGGCGCGACGCGGGTGCTCCGTAGCCCGGCAGCGCCGACGGGCCGCCGTCGTCGAGCTGGATGTCCATGGCGTCGCCGAGCCGGGCGAGCCGGTCGCGGACGGTGTCTTCGGTCAGGTCAGTCATGGGTCAGGATCTCCTTCATGTCCTTCATGGCCCGGTGGAGGAGCGATGACACCGTGGACGGTGCGCACCCCAGCAGCTCGGCGATGACGTTGACCTCGAGGTCCTCGTAGAACCGGAGGACCACGACGGCCCGCTTGCGGGCCGTGAGGCTGCCGAGGGCGTCCAACATCTCGATGTCGTGGCGGTCGAACGCCGCGAGGTCGGGACCGGAGGCCGGCCGCGGCCGTTGGCGGCGCATGCGCCGCCGGCACTCGTTGACCACGATCGTGCGGAGGTAGGCCCCCGGCCGGTCGAGCTCGTCGAGCCCGCGCCGGGCGAGCGTCGCCATGGCGTCCTGCACGGCGTCCTCGGCTTCCTCCCGGTCGCCGAGGAGCATCCACGCCGTCCGGTGCAGACGACGCTCCTCGGCCCGGAAGAGAGCCTCGGTGGTGGGTTCCGGTGTCGTCGTCACACCACTACGAGTCCGGGGGGAGCGGATTTCTTGCAGCGGTCTCCGAGAAGCTCCCCGATGGCTCGTGGCCCACGCCCCGAAGCCGTCGAACCTCGGGGCTGCCTGTGGGCCGGCGATGGTGTCAGCGGGAGGCAACCCAGGGAGGGGGATGGGCGGCGAGCACGTCGCGAGTGAGGATCATCGGTCCGAAGTCCCGTCGGGCGCGTTCGAGCGTGCCGCCGTCAGTCTCACCGTGGGCGTACCACGGCTCGAGGTCCGTCGCCTCGACCAGATGGCGCCCGTGGCCGAGGTCGGTGATGGTCCAGGCGCTGAGATCGCGGGCCTTCTCGAGATGGGCGCCCCGAAGGATCTGGAGCCCGTGGGCGTCGGGCGCGTACTGGGCGAGGAGATGCCGGTGGGTGGTCAGGTTCCCCGAGGAGATCCCCGGGAGGGGAGCGGGCTGGTTCTGCTGCTCCCAGCCGAAGAGGCCGGTCGGGGAGACACGGGCGTAGGCGATGTCGGTCAGATCGGGCCGGCGGAGGACGACGTGACGAAGAGCATCGACGCGGTCGGTCCAGTGCTCGACCTCGCCGAGCACCTGGGCCAGAGCCATGCCCGCCCGCAACACCACCTGGCGCCCTGACGGGCGGGCCGAGTTCGAGCAGACGACACCGCCGGTCTGGTGGTCGCGGGCCGCTTGCCGGAGCAGCCCGGCCAGCGCGCTCGCATCGGTGACCTCGACGCCGAAGGCCCCGAGCGTGAACACACCCTCGTCGCCGCCGTTCGCAACCCACCCCGCCGCAGCCGAGCAGAGGTCGTCGACCACGTCTTCCGGCTGCGGCCACTCACCGAGGACCGATGGGCCGCGTCCGATCTCGTCGTAGCCGGACAGGTCGCCCGACCAGGCGACGAACGCCGCCGGTGACCAGAGATGGCCGAACACCCAGCCGTGGTCGGGATCGTGCAGCCATGGGGCAGCGTCGACCGAGCGGGCGGCGCGCGGGACCCCCGTGAACCCGGCATCTGTCAGCCGCTGCGCGAGCACGCCCAGCCGCTCCACGAGGATCTCGGCCTCCGGCGTCGCATCGACGAGGGTGACGTAGCCGCGTTGTGTCGCCGATCCGACCATGCCGATCCCGTCGTCGAGGGGTCGACGTGACGACGGCCGAGAACCCATCGGCATCGTCCCGAGCGGTGACGAGCTCGAGCCACGCATCCTTCGAGCCCTGGGTCACCCAGCGCCGGACCACAGCCGCGCCGTCCACCACCACTGCATCGGGCATGTGGGCAACCTCATCTGGGTCATCTGGGTCATCTGAACCATCGCTTGATCGCGACTTCAGGATAGGTTCGACGTCTGGACGAGCGGCACTCCTGCCGCTCGATGGTGGTAGCGGGCGACGGCGGCCGGCACGGGAGGAAGCAACGTGCATCGACGACTCCGTCTGACGGTCGCGGTCGCTCTGGTCGTCGCGGCGTCGACCTTCCTGGCGCACACGTGGGTGCTCCAGGCGCGTCCGGCCGCGCTCAGGCGCTCTGCACCAACGACAGCAACACCCTCACCAACAGGCTGACCGGGGCGGTCATCGAGACGGCGTGGACGAGCCATCAGCTGACGCTGCCCGAGGGCTTCCACCAGCTGGAGTTCGACCAGTCCGGCACCTACTCGTTCAAGCTGACGACCGTCCAACCACCCGGCTGAACGCCACTCCGTCACCTGATGCCACCGCGGATCTCCGAGGTTTAGGTTGTCACCCGTCGACGGCGTCAGAGCTCGGAGGGAGCGGACGTGGGGAGGTCACGATGTAAGACGTTGGTGGCAGGGGCGGGAATCGTGTCGGCGTTGGTCCTCAACGGCTGCGGAGATGCGCAGACGGACATCACCCGGGGGCAGGCGGGGGCGCCGGGCGAAGTGCCGTCGCAGTTTGCCGCCGGTTCCGAGAACCGGTGGGGGATGATCGCGGCGACGAGCACCCACCTCGTCGGGGTGGGCGACGGAAGCGATCGGTTCGGCCAGGCGGTCGATCTGGAGACCGGCGAGATCACCGACGTGGTCCCCCCACCGTACGAGCGCGAGGACGCCTTGAGCCCGCTGGCGCTGGTGGCGGGCGACGACCACGTGATCATCACCGCCCTGGCCTTGGACCCGGGGGTGGGCGAGGAGGGGGGCCCGCCCGTGTCAGGAAGCGGCATGGCTCCGCCATCGACGCTTCTGAGCTATCGACTCGACCCTCGCACGGGCACCTGGGACGTGCTCGCCCTGCCGGAGTCGCTGGCCGGAGCCGAGGGGTGGGCCTTCCGGACCTTGGCCGCGTCCGGCTCCGACGGAGCCGCCGCCGTGTTCGACCTCGACGACGGCGGCGGTCGCATCCTCGCCGTCCTCGAGGACACCGTCTGGCGAGAGGTCGCCCGGATCCCCGCCGCTCGAGAGGACCAGTGGTGCGCCACCGACACCGAGTGGTGGCAGCTGACGGCCGAGGATCGCCCCGAAGAGGAACAGACCGCCGAGGCGCCGTACCCGTCGACGATCAGCCTGATGGTCGCGTCGCTCGAGACCGGCGAGGCCCGTGAGGTCGACACGCCACCGGTCGTCACCGAGCACGGCGGAGCCGGTGTGGAGCTGGCGTGCTCCGGCGACGCCGCCTTCGTGGGCACCGGCACGGGCGGCTCGACCCCGACCGCAGTGCACGCCTTCGACGGGACCGCGTGGCAGACCCACGAAGATCCGTTCGGCACCCAGCAGATCCTGATCAGCAGCGTGGCCGATGGCGGGGCGGCCGGCCCGGTCTTCGAAGCCTCTGTGGTCGACCTCTCAGCCGAACCCGGCTCGATCGGGGCGACGCTGGCGTTCGACGGGGCGGGCGAGCCTCAGCTGGTCGACGGCAACACGGCCGGCTCCGACGTCGTGTGGAAGGGTCGCACGTCCACCTACCTGCTCATCGGGGACCTCCCGAGCGGCGTCGAGGGCGAGAGCGATCCGCAGGCGACCGTCACGCTTCGCGAAGTCGACCTGTGAGTCGCGCCCCCCGACTGAGCGCGTCCCAGTGGTTCAACCAGGCAGCGTGTGGCTGTTCCCGGCGTCGCCAGCGCGGTCCACGTGGTGCCCGACGGTGGGTCGCACCGTCGAGGTCTCGGGCGGTGGAGCGCCGCCGGGGACGAAGGCGCCCGGGAGGCAGCTGCCCCGTTCGGGCCCGGGCTCAGCCGGCGAATCGGCGCAGCTCGTCGAGGAACACCGGAGCGCCCAGACGGCGGGCGGTGTCGCGGGCCTGGCCGGCCAGCACCGCCGCCGGCCCCGGGCGGCCGAGGGCCTCGACGAGCAGGGCCAGGACGGAGTCGACCGGGCCGTAGGCGCAGGTGCCCGCCCAGCACACCCGACCGGACCACGGCTCGAGCCGGTCGATGTAGCGCTGCACCAGCTCCTCGTCGTCGAGCTGCGCGGCCGCTCGGCCGCCGATCACATGGGCCGCCAGCCACGTGAAGTCCGGAGCCGCCCGGTCCAGGGCGAGGGTGGCGTGGCGGTGGGCTGCATCCCGATCCGTCGGCGCCACGCTCAGGGCCAGCGCGGCGTGCCAGGCCGGGACACCGGGCTGGTCGGCCACCAGCGCCTCGAGCTGGTCGGCCAGCTCGCCGAGACGGCGGGCCGCGAGGCGGAGCGGGAGGAGCTGGGCGGCGTAGGTGGCGAAGGCCCGCGACGGCGACACGTCGGCGAAGGTGACGAGCGCCAGCTCGGCCAGCTCCTCGGAGCGGGCCAGGTCGCCCTCCAGGTGCGCCAGCGCCGATCGCTGGTAGGCGAGGGCCCACCGGCGACCGACGTCGCCCACCCGCGGGGTGAGGTCCTCCAGCTCGGCCAGGCTGCGGCGCACCCGGCCGCCCTCGGCGCGCTGGATGGCCACCGAGATCGTCAGCTGCGCGGCCTCGAAGCGGGCCACCGGATCGTCGGCCGCGACGGCGAGAGCGTGGAGCTCCCGGGTGATCCGGTCCCGGTCGTCGAGGTCGGCAGGGTGACCGAGGGCGAGGTAGGCGAAGGGCAGCACGGCGCGGCGCGCCGACGAAGACGTGGCGGCCGCCTCGGCCGCCAGGAACAGCTCGCGACAGCGCTCGGGGCGGGAGGTCATCGAGTACATGAGGCTGGCGGCGGCACCGATGCGGGCCCTCTCGTCGGGGTCGGTGACGACGGTGAGGGCGTGCTCGGCCAGGACCATCGCCCGCTCGTGCACCGCCCCCGACTCCGTCGTGGCGCCGAGTTGCAGGGCGGCGAAGGCGGCGGCTCCCAGGAGGCCGACGTCGCCGAGCGAGATCGCCGCCTCGGCCGCCTCGAACAGGGCGTGGTCCTGCTCGGCGGAGCCGGCGAGGCGGAGGGCGTCACCCCGGCGGACCATGGCCTCCACCAGGTCTCGCGGCCCGAGGGCCGGGCTGCTCGACGCCACCGCCACCGCCCGCTCGCACCACTCGGCGGCATCGGCGTGGGCGCCGGCCTCCGACGCCGCGGTCGCGGCGCGGAGGGCCCACCGTCGGGCGGCGACCGGGTCGAGCTCCGTCGCGGCCACGGCGTGGAGCGCCACCGTCGCCGCCGGCGCGCCGAGGCGGTCCGACGCCGCCGCGGCGCGGTGGTGCAGCTCGATGCGGAACCCCCGGGGCACGTCGTCGGCGACGACCCTCTGGATGGCGTCGTGACGGAACTGGAGCTGCTCCCCATCGGCACGGAGGAGCCCGGCGGCGAGAACCTCGGCCACACCGCCCCCGCTGGACAGGCCGATCACGACGGCGACAGGGGAGGACGTCCCGCACACCGCGGCCGCCTCCAGGGCTGCCCGCCCCTCGGGTCCGAGGTGCGCGACGCGGCGGCGCACCAGCTCGCGCACACCCGGCGCCGGCGGCAGGCCCTGCTGGGCCTCGCCGCCGCGCAGGTGGTCGAGCACGGCCGGGTCGACCAGCAGGCTGGCCAGGAGCACCGGGTTGCCTCCGGACATGCGGTGGAGCCAGGCGACGTCGATGGGGCCGGCGGACGAACCGAGCTCGTCGGGCAGGAAGGTCGCCGCCAGCTCGGCCACGGCCGCCACGTCGAGGGGCGGCAGGGGAACCACCCGAGCGGGGTCGGATCCGGCCGTCCACAGTGGCTCCCGATCGGCGGTCAGGAGCAGGGTGATGCCGTCGTGGACGGCCGCCGCGGCCAGCGCCGCCTGCGTGGTCGGCCCCGATCGCTCGACGCCGTCGACCGCCACCACGATCGGCCCCCGGGCCTCGACCTCGCGGACGAGGGTGTCGACGAACCGGTCGACGGGGGCCAGCCGGTCGTCGGGGCGGGCCCCGAGCTCGTCGACCAGCTCGATGAGCGTTGACAACGGCGACGCCGGGTGCTCCGAGGTGGCGGCCCCGATCGCTCGCCGGCCGGATCGGCGCAGGCGGCGGAGGACCTCGGCCACCAACGCCGAGCGACCCGAGCCCGCCTCGCCGACCACCACCACGTCGACCCCGGCCTCGAGCGCTGCCAGGACGGCGCGCACCTCGTCGTCGCGGCCCACCAGCCGCCCGGGCGCCGCCCCCGCCACCCCGGGCTCGGTTTCCAGGATCATGGCCTGGGCGGCGCGCAGCTCGGGCCCCGGCAGCAGGCCGAGGTCGCGGGCGAGCGAGCGCTGAGCACGGTCGAGGGCGGCCAGCGCATCGCCCCGCCGGCCCGCCGCCGCCAGGGCACCCGCGAGCATCGCCCACCGGTGCTCGTCACCCGGCTCGGCCGCGACCAGCCGCTCGGCCTCGGCGATGGCCCACCGGGCTCGGCCCATCCCCAGGGCCGCGGCCAACCGCACGTCCTCGAGCGACCGTCGCACCTCGCGCAGGTGGCCGCGGAGCGCCTCGGCGGCGGGTAGGTCATCGAGCTCGTCCAGTGGCCGGCCCCGCCACCGCCCCAGCGCTCGTTCGGCCCGCTCGTGGGCGGTCGGCGCCGCACCCTCCTCGACGGCTGCCTCGGCGGCGCGCAGGTCGTCGGCCGCCTCCGTCAGGTCGGCGGGCAGGCCCAAGCGGTATCCCCGCCCCTCGGTCAGCACGGCGTCGGCCCCGAGCCGGGCTCGCAGACGGCTCACCTGGTTCTGGATCGCGGCGCGCGATGTGGCCGGCGGGTCGTCACCCCACAGCACCTCCTCGAGCTCGGGGACCGACACGGTGGCGGGTGCTCCGACGGCGAGCCGGCAGAGGATCCTCCGCTGGGCCAGCGAGAGG
>DATHEV010000905.1:0-10980 GCA_035318405.1 Iamia sp. | reverse complement strand
GGCGAAGCCGCCACCGATCACCTTGCGGCTGCGGCTGCTGGCCGAGTCGTCGTGGGCGACGTCCCGCATGGCGGCGATGGGGGCCACCTTCGAGGCCCGGCGAGCGGGCAGCACGGCCGAGGCCACGGCGACGCCGAAGCCGGCGATCATCGACACGATGACGGTGTTGGTCGTGATGACCACGTCACCGGCCGGGACGTCGATGCCCATCGAGCCCAGGAGGGCCTTGAGCGCACCGGCGACCCCGATGCCGGCCACCAGGCCGACGACCGAGGCGACGGCGCCGACGGCGACCGACTCGAGGATCACCGACACCAGCACCTGCCGTCGGCTCGCACCGATGGCCCGCATCAACGCCATCTCCTTGCCGCGCTGGGCGACGATGATCGAGAAGGAGTTGTAGATGATGAAGGAGCCGACGAACAGGGCGATCAGGGCGAACACCATCAGGAAGGTGTTGAAGAAGGCCATGTCGTCCTTCAGGTCCTGCTGGTCCTCGGCCGTGATCTCGTCACCGGTCAGCACCTCGGTGTGACCGGGGACGACCTCATCGATGCGATCGGCCAGGGTGGCCTGGTCGATCCCGTCCTGGGCGACGACCTTGATGGCGTCGACCCGTCCGGGCTCGGTGAGGACGGACTGGGCCTCGTCGGGGCTGAACATCACGAGCGAGGCGCCGCCCGGGCTGTCCTCGCCGGCGAAGGTCACGAAGCCGACGACCGTCGGGGACAGGGTCCCGGTCGGGGTCAGCACGGTGACCTGCTCGCCCACGGCGAAGTCGCCCAGCTCGGCGCTGTGCTTGTCGATGACGACCTCACCGGGTGAGGTCGGGGCGCGCCCGGCGACCACCTCGGTGGGGTTGAGCTCCGGGTCGACGAACCAGTTGGTGCCGACCGTGGGCGCCCCCATCTCGGGGTTGCCCATGGGCTCGCCGGCGTGGTCGACCAGCTGGGCGTAGCCCTCGATGCTCCCCTCGACGGCCTGCACGCCGTCGACACCCTCGATGGTGTCGACGAGCGAGGCGTCGAGGCGGGCGCGCTGCTCGCCGAGCTGGTCGCTGGTGGTGGTGACGTCGCTGCGGACGTGCACGTCGGTGCCCTCGTTGAGCTCGGCGAGGAGCCCGTCGAAGGTCTTGCCGATGGTGTCGGTGAGCACGAGCGTGCCCGACATGAAGGCCACGCCGAGGAGGACGGCGAGGCTGGTGGTGAGGAGGCGGAGCTTGTGCGCCGCCAGGTTCTTGAGTGTCGTCTTGAACATGTTGATCAGGCTCCGAAGCGCTTCATGCGGTCGAGCACGCGCTCGGCCGAGGGGGCGGACATCTCGTCGACGATCTGGCCGTCGGCGAGGAACACGACGCGCTGGGCGAAGGAGGCGGCGACGGGATCGTGGGTGACCATCACGATGGTCTGGCCCAGCTCCTCGACCGCCTGGCGCATGAACGTCAGGATCTCGGTCCCGGTGCGGGAGTCGAGGTTGCCGGTGGGCTCGTCGGCGAAGATGATCGCCGGCTGGCTGGCGAGGGCGCGGGCCACGGCCACGCGCTGCTGCTGGCCACCGGAGAGCTCGCTCGGGCGGTGGCGGAGGCGGTCGGCGAGGCCGACCGTCCGGACGACCCGGTCGAACCACTCGGGGTCCGGCTTGCGGCCGGCGAGGGCCATCGGCAGGGCGATGTTCTCCTTGGCGGTGAGCGTCGGCACCAGGTTGAAGGCCTGGAAGATGAAGCCGATGTGGTCCCGCCGCAGCTTGGTGAGCTTGCGGTCGTCGAGGCCCGACAGGTCGGTGTCCCCGATGAAGACCTGGCCCGACGTGAGGGTGTCGAGCCCGGCCACGGTGTGCATCAGGGTGCTCTTGCCCGAGCCGCTGGGGCCCATGATCGCCGTGAAGCGCTGGGCCTCGAAGGCGATGTCGACGTTGTCGAGGGCGGTCACGGCGGTGTCGCCCTTGCCGTACCGCTTGGTGGCGGCGACAGCGCGGGCGGCGGCGGTGGGGACGGTGGCGGCGTACGGGGCCGGCGGGGTGAGGGTTGCGGTCATGGTGGGTGTCTCCTGGTGAGGTGGCGCCCACCACGGCGGTGGGACGCCGTCACCATCCCGGTGTCGCCTGAGCCAGGTCTGACGACGACCTGAGCCGGCCGTCTCAGCGCCGGGGTCAGGGTCGGATCAGGCCCCAGGAGGACGGTGGCGACATCCCACCCCATCCGCCCCCTCCTCCGGGCACCGTCCGTCGTGCCGGGAGGACGGGGGCTGAAAGGTTCCCCGCCATGTGGACCCTCGTCCTCGCCCGCCTCCGCCGCCACCTCGCCCGGTCCGTCATGACCGGGCTCGCCGTCGTGGTCGGCGTGGCCTTCATGGCGGGGACCATGATCCTCACCGACACCATGGGCCGCTCGTTCGACGAGCTCTTCGCCACCGGCAACGAGGGCATCGACGTGGTCGTCCAGCGGCCCACCGCCCTCGAGTCCGACGCCGGCGCCGTGGCCGAGCGGCTCGACGTCGACCTCCTCCCCGCCATCCGGGCCGTCGACGGGGTGGGTGCCGCCGCCGGCACCGTCGAGGGCCTGGCCCAGCTGTCCCACCTCGACGGCACCCCCCTGCCGGGCCAGACCGTCACCATCGGCGTGGCCTGGCTCGACGACGACCGCCTGAACCCCTTCGCCCTGGCCTCCGGCCGGGCGCCGACATCCGACGACGAGGTGGTGCTCGACCAGGCCACCGCCGAGCGCGAGGGCTGGGAGCTCGGTGACCAGGTGCTGGTCGCCGCGGCCCAGGCCCCCGAGGAGATGACCGTGGTGGGCGTGGCGACCTACGGCGAGGTCGAGGGCGTGCCCGGGGTCGCCGCCGTCGCCGTCGAGGAGGCCACCGCCCAGGCCCTGTTCGCTCAGCCCGGCCGGTACGACACCATCGTCGTGGCCGCCGACGACGCCACCTCGGCGACGGAGCTCACCGAGCGGGTGCGGGCGGCCGTCGGCGGCGACCAGGTGGAGGTCACCTCGGGCGCGACGGACACCGCCGAGCAGCAGGACGACTTCGAGGAGGACATCGCCTTCTTCGGCCAGATGCTGCTGGCCTTCGCCGCCGTCGCCCTGTTCGTCGGGATGTTCATCATCTCCAACACCTTCGCCATCACCATGGCCCAGCGGTCCCAGGAGATGGCGTTGCTCCGGGCGATCGGGGCCGGCCGCCGGCAGGTGCTGCGGGCCGTGCTGGCCGAGTCGGCCGGCATCGGCCTCCTGGCCTCGGCTCTCGGGCTGGGCCTGGGGATCGTCGTGGCGCGTGCGCTCGACGGCTTCCTCGCCGCCATCGGGATCGCCATCCCCGACGGCGAGACCGTCATCACCGGCGGGACGGTGGTGACCAGCTTCGTGGTCGGCACCACCGTCACGCTGCTGTCGGCCGTCCTCCCCGCCGTCCGGGCCAGCCGCACCGCCCCCCTCGCCGCCCTGCGCGCCTCCACCGTCGAGGCCTCCCACCCCTCACGGGTGCGGACCGGCGTCGGCGGAGTCCTGCTCGCCGTCGGCGGCGCCCTGGTGGCGTCGGGCATCGCCTCCGGCGGCGACGGCGCCCTGACCTCGGTCGGCGCCGGCTCCGCCGTCACCTTCCTGGCTGTCGTGGCGCTCGGGCCGGCGCTCAGCCGCCGGGTGGTCGACGTCCTCGGCATCCCGCTGACCCGCCTGTCGCGGATCACCGGCCGCCTGGCCCGCGAGAACGCCCGGCGCAACGCCCGGCGGACCGCCACCACCGCCTCCGCCCTCATGGTCGGTGTCACCCTCGTGGGCTTCATCACCATCCTCGCCGGGTCGAGCAAGGCGTCGATCACCGAGGCCATCGACCGCTCGCTGCGGGCCGACTTCACCATCAGCTCGGGCGCTCCCGCCGGGGCCGAGGGCGGCTTCAGCCCGGCCATCGAGGAGCGCCTGGCCGCCCTGCCCGAGGTGGCGGTGGCGACCCCGCTGCGCTCGGCGCCCGTCGGCGTCGACGGCGGGACCAGCACCGTGGTGGCCGTCGACCCCTCCACCATCGACCGGGTCATGGACCTGGAGGTCCGGACCGGCTCGCTGGCCGCCCTCGCCGACGGCGGCGTGGCCGTGCGGGGCTCCTGGGCCGACGACCACGGCCTCGCCGTCGGCGACGTCGTGACCCTGCGGTTCGCCCGCACCGGCCCGGTGTCGCTCCCCGTCGCCGCCGTCATCGACGGGAAGGTGCTGGGCGCCGGCGAGAGCCGCTACGTCGTGGACCTGGACACCTTCGAGGCCAACGTCACCGACCAGCTCGACCGCTCGGTGTTCGTCGCCCTGCGCTCGGGGACGTCGGCGGGCGCCGGGGCCGCCGCTCTGGAGGCCGCCCTGGCCGACTGGCCGGCCGCCGAGATCCAGGACCAGGCTGCCTTCAAGGAGGCGGTGACGACGGAGATCGACACCATGCTCAACCTCACCTACGGGCTGCTGGCGCTGGCCGTGGTGATCGCCCTGATCGGCATCGCCAACACCCTCGCCCTCGCCGTCCACGAGCGGACCCGAGAGCTGGGCCTGATGCGGGCGGTGGGCATGAGCCGCCGCCAGGTCCGGGCGTCGATCCGCCAGGAGGCGATCCTCATCTCGCTGCTGGGCGTCGTCGTCGGCAGCGTGCTGGCCGTCGGGCTGGCCGCCGCCGTGGTGGCCGCGCTCGACGACACCGGTACCGCCACCTTCGCCGTGCCCGTCCGGTCGCTGGCCACCATCGCCGTGCTGGCCACCCTCGCCGGCGTGGCGGCGGCCGCCGGCCCCGCCCGCCGCGCCGCCCGCCTCGACATCCTGGCCGCCATCGCCGCCCCCTGAGATCCTGACTCGCCCACCCCCCGCTCGGAGACCGCCATGACCACTCGCCCCGACCCCATCGCCACCGTGACCAGCGGGACCCTCGCCGCCATCGGGGCCCTGCACGTGGTGTGGGGGCGGCGGGCCGGGCGGCCCCCGACCGAGCGGGGTCGGCGCATGTCCGAGGCCGTGTCCGGAGCCGGCCGACCCCCCTCGCCTGCCGCCTGCTACGCCGTCGCCGGCCTGCTCGCCACCGCCGCCGCCCTGGTGGCCGGCCAGCCCGCCCGCGGTCCCCGCCTCCGCCTCGCCGGCCAGACGGGCGTGGCCGCCGTCCTCGGCGCTCGGGGCCTCCTGGGCGTGGTCGGGCGCACCGACCTGGTGGCCCCGGGCCAGGTCACGCCCCAGATGCGGCGGTGGGACCGGCGCCTCTACACGCCGCTCGCCCTCGCCCTGGCGGCCGGGGCGGCTCACAGCGCCCGGCGGACGGCGCGGACCCTCCGCTGAGATCCGGCGCCGACGACCGATGAGGTCGACGCCAGCGCGTCGTCAGACCTGCATCAGCGCCTTCCCCGAAGGTGGCACCACACCCCACCACGGAGGCCCCCATGTCGCACCCCACCACCGCTCCCCGCACCGCCGCCCTCGTCGCCCGCGGTGCCGCCCTGCTCGCCCCCGAGCCGCAGGGACCGACGCCATGAGCCCTCGGTCCCACCCCACCTCCCCCGCCTCGCTGTCCCCGCTCCAGCCCTGGCCCCACCCGCTGCCGTCGCTCTCCTCCCCGACCATGACGGCCTCCCGCCGAGCTCCGGCCCCGCCTGCTGTGCCGTCGCGACTCCGTCGGACCCTTCGCCGGGCCGCCATCACCGTGGCCGGCACCGCCGTGGTGGCGGCCGGGATCGCCATGCTGGTGCTGCCCGGCCCCGGCCTGGTCACCATCGCCCTCGGCCTCTCGCTCCTCGGCCGCGAGCACGCCTGGGCCGCCGCCCTCGAGCAGCGGATCCGGGCCCGCCTGGCCGCCGCCGCCCGCCGGGTGCGCCGTCCCACCGTCACCGCCCTCCCGCCAGCGGCCACGCTCGCAGTCCTCGACGACGAGCTCGAAGAGGCCGCCTGACCGACCGGTTCCGAGCCACGGATCGATCAGCCCTGACCGATCCGTGGCTCAGACGCGCGTCATCGGCCGGGTCCGGTGTCGAGCACCAGAACCATCGGGATGAGGTCCCAGAGACTCACCGCGGCGCCGGCGCACGGGCCCGACGAGACGGCCCTCGGTGACGAACCCGTACCTCTCGTAGAGGGCGATGGCCCGGTGGTCGTGGGGCCACACGGTGAGCGCCGCCTCGTGGGCGTCGTGGTCCCGGGCCCAGGCGAGGCCGGCGTCGACGAGGGCCGAGCCGACCCGTGGCCGCGACGGCCGTCCCGCACCATCATCCCGATCTCCGCACACCCGCCCACCAGGGCGAGACCCAGGTGGCCGACGAGCCGCCCGTCGGGCTCGGCGAGGAAGGTCACCGCCCGGTCACCCTCGCGGGCCCGGTCGAAGGTGCGACGGGCCCAGCGGCGATCCAACGGTGCTTCGGCGCCGATCCACCGGCCCTCGGCGGCGACCTCCTCGAACAGGGCGAACCAGGGCTCGAAGTCCTCGGCGCCCGACCGCCGGATCACCAGGCCGTCCTGCACCCCGCCAGCCCGGCCGTGACCGGGGCGGCTCGTGCTCGAGCCGCCCCGGTCCGGATCAGGCGGCGATCTCCTGCGGCTCGACGCCGGCGTCGCCGTCGGAGCCGACGGCGCGGACCTGCTCCAGCTGGTCGGAGGTCCGGCGGGGGGCTCGCCAGACGGTGAAGACGGCGGCCAGGACGGCGATGGCGGCGCCGGCGATCATGGCGTCGTGCAGCCCGGCCACGAAGGCGTGGCTGACGGCGTCGGCGACCGGCTGCCCGGCGGGGCCCAGGTGCGAGGCCGCCGCCAAGCCGGCTCCGGCCGACTCTTCTATGGCGTGGGCGGCCTCGGCCGGCAGCGCCGACGTCGCCGGGCTGACGGCGGACCGGTAGCCGCTGTTGAACAGCGATCCCAGGATGGCGATGCCGAGGGCCGAGCCGATCTCGCGGGAGACGTCGTTGACCGCCGAGGCGACCCCCTGCTTCGCCTTCGGGAGCGACGTGACGATGGCAGTCGTCGACGGGGTCGACGTGAGCGCCATCCCGAACCCGAAGGCAGCCAGCCCGCGCAGGAAGTGCAGGTAGGACGACGTGTCGTCGAGGCGGGACATGATCGCCAGGCCGGTCGCCAGCCCGACCAGGCCGGCGGACATCACGGCCCGAGGCCCGAACCGGTCGACGAGGTGCGGCGCCACCCGGGACATCGGCATCACGATCAGGGCCATGGGCAGGAGGCAGACGGCGCTCTCGAGGGCGCTGTAGCCGAGGATCAGCTGGACGAACTGGAGCCCGACCAGGAAGAACCCGAAGAGGCAGAGGAACTGCACGGTCAGGGCGACGGCCCCGGTGCCGAACCCACGGAGGGCGAAGAGCCGCACGTCGAGCATCGGCCGCGGCGTCCGCAGCTCCCAGACGACGAAGGCGACCAGCGACACCAGCGCGACGGTCAGCCCGATCAAGGCGCCCGTGGCGGTCCAGCCCGCCTCGGCCCCGTCGACGATGCCGAAGATGAGGGCGCCGATGCCCAGCGCCGAGAGCACGAAGCCGGGCGCGTCGATCACGGCCTCGTCCGGGTCGGACGTGTTCGGGGCCAGGAGCAGGGCGGCGACGAAGGCCACGGCGGCGAGCACGGCGGTGGCCACGAAGGTCGCCCGCCAGCTGGTCCACTCGAGGATGAGGCCGCAGCCGAGCATCCCCAGCACGGCGCCCGAGGTGGCGAACCCGGCCCAGACGCTGACGGCCCGGGCGCGCTTGTCGGGCGGGAACACGGCGGTGATGGTCGACAGCGTCCCCGGCATGATCATGGCGGCGCCGAGCCCCATGAGGACCCGGCTCCCGATCAACATCTGGGGGGACTGGGCGGCGGCGGCGCCGAGGGCGGCGAGGCCGAACACGATCGTGCCGACCAGCAGCAGCGTGCGCCGGCCGATCCGGTCGCCGAGGGCGCCGAAGGGCAGCACGAGGGCGGCGAGCGCCACCGTGTAGCCGTCGGCGACCCAGGTGAGCTGCGACGCGCTCGTGCCCAGGTCGATGCTGATGCCGGTCAGGGCCAGGTTGACGCTCGAGACCGACGCCACGACGAGGACGAGGGCGAGGCACATCGAGGCCAGGACGCCGGTGCGCCCGACGTCGTGGTCGGGGATGTGGGCGCGTGCGTGGGCATGGGCGGCGGACGGGGACATGGTGGCTCCTCGGTCGGTGGGGTGCTCCCGCACCATCCCGCCCGGCCCCGACGTGGCGCTGAGCCGCCGCTGAGCCGTCCCTGCCGGGCTGACCTTGCGGGGGTCCGGCCGCCCGAAGGGGTGAGATCTGGTCGGACCGGCCCGTCGGGGGAGATCCACCCCGTGCTCACCCTTCTCGCCGTCCTCGTCGCCTTCCTCAACCGGTTCGACGACGCCCAGGACGCCGCCTGGGACCCCTTCCTCGACGACCCCTGCGCCTGATCCGCCCGACGGTCACGGCGAGAGGTCGACCAGGGCGCGGGTCCCGCCGGCGTAGGTCACGACCTGGTCGTATCCGACCTCCCCGACCAGGGCGAGGAGCCGCTCGTACTCCCACCCGACCTGCTCCTCGACGTGGGCGTCCGATCCGAGCGTGATGGCGACCCCGGCCCGGTGCAGGGCCTCGAGCAGGCGCCGTGACGGGTACTGCTCGGCGGCCAGCTTCCTCCACCCCGCCGACGAGACCTCGACGTCGAGGCCCGACCCGGCGAGCACGTCGACCAGGCGATCCTCGATCGCGCGGCGATGCCCCGGGTCGGGCAGACGACCAGCCACCTTCACCACGTCGCAGTGGGCGACCACGTCGCAGAGGCCCGAGCCCGCCAGCTCCGCCAGGGCCTCGGCGTACTCCGTCCACGCCCGCTCGTGGCCCCGGCGGCCCCACTCGGCCACGAAGGCGTCGGTGCCGTAGGCATCGAACAGCCAGGCGCCGAGCCAGTGCACCGAGCCGAGGCGCACGTCGAAGGGGTATCCGGCGATGACCTCGGCCATGGCGGAGGCCCGGCCCGGGAGGAGGTCCACCTCGATCCCCAGCTCGATGGGCATCCCGTCGCGCTGGGCCGCCTGGATCGCCTCGCAGTACGCATCGAGATCGGCGCCCTGCTCCTCCTGCCACACGGCCGCCGTGGCCGCGGCCAGCCGCGACTCGGCGCCGGTCCAGAAGCCGCGGGCGACGGCGTCGACCTGGACGAAGCGGTGCGAGTGCTCCGTGATGGCGATCCGCTCGATCCCGCGTGCGGCCGCCCTCGCCACGTAGCCGGCGAGGACGTCGGCCGTCGGCGGCGGCGTGCCGCGCGCGTGCGGCCACACGTGGAGGTGGTAGTCGATCACGGGGGCACGGCGACCGGACGTCAGGCCGTGATGAACGACCGGATGGCGGACTCGGCGCGCCGGCCCACGTCGTCGTGGCTCGCATCCGGGATGCGCAGGAAGGTGACGTCGGCGCCGACGAGGGCGGCGACGATCTCCTCGCTCATCTCGATGGGGCAGACCGGGTCCAGCTCGCCCCCCGCCACGAGCACCGGACAGGTCGCCGCGGCCAGACCCGGGCCGAGCGCCAACGTCTGCTGCTCGCCGGCCTGGAAGTGGGCCATCACATCGAAGTTGATGACGGCTCGGGCCAGGGTCTCGGCGTCGGGGGGCTCGACGCTGTACAGCGGCATGCAGTGCTGGAGGTAGCCGCCGATCGCCTCCGGTCCCCGGGTCCAGAACTCGCGGGCGGCGCGCGCCGCCTCCCCGCCTCCGACCCGCTCGAAGGCGGCGGCCACGAGGTCGACGTCGAAGCGGGGCGAGGTGCAGCACAGCACCACCCGGTCGGGGTGGGCCGGGTGACGGGCCAGGTAGCGCTGCGCCACGAAGCCACCGAAGGACTCGCCGATGACGATGGGCCGCTCGATGCCGAGGGCGTCGCAGAGGCGCACGACGTCGTCGGCCCAGACGTCCAGCGTCCAGTCGTCCGTCGACCCGGGATCGCTGCGGCCGTTGCCCCGGTGGTCGTAGTAGACGACCTGCGCCACGTCGGTGAGGTCCGTCGACGCGGCGGCCTTGTACGACGAGTGATCGAAGCCGGGGCCACCGTGCAGCAGCACGACGGTCGGCCGCTGGGCCATCGTCGGTCCGTCCGGCACCAGGCCGAGACCGTCGACATCGACGAACAGCCGAACGCCACCCCCGATGTCGACCCGCATCCTCCGACCGTAGCCACGTCTCCCCGGCGCCGCTTCGCCGGCCGCCCGGCACACGACGTCGACCGGACGGCGGGCAGACTGACGGGCGATGGCCGCCGACCCGAGCGCTCTCGACGACGACGCGCTCGGGCGCATCCGGGCCATCTGCCTCGCGCTGCGGGACGTCGAGGAGGCCGAGCTCCAGGACCGACCCCTCTTCCGCGTCGGCCGGCGGCGCTTCGCCCTGTTCAACGGCACCGACGCGCCGCCCCGCCCGCGCTGGGACGGACAGGGACGGTCTCTCCACCTCCTCACCGATCCGCTCGAGCGGGACGCCCTCCGCCAGGACGAGCGCTTCGCCCCCTCGCCCCACCACGGCGATCGAGGCTGGATGGCCCTCCGTCTCGACGGCCGGGTCGACTGGGACGAGATCGCCGAGCTGCTCGAGTCGGCCCACCGCCAGGTCGCCCCCCGCTCCAGGTAGGCAGTCGGGGTCCTCCTCGCGCCGATTCGTCCTGCCTGGCGCGATCCGGCGCTGCTTGGAGTGGCGCGGTGGCTCCCGGGCGGAACGGCCGACTGCTCTGGCTCTCGATCGCCACCGTCTACGTCTTCCAGGCCCTGCACATGGTGATCCCGGCGGACGCGATCGGCGGCCGGTACTCATGGACCGCCGCACTCGTGGTCGGCCTGCTCGAGGCCGTGCTGCTCGTGGCGTGCTTCGGCCTTCAACGGGAGGCGTCATGGGCACGACCGCTGGCGGCGTGGGCGGCCGGGCTCACCGGACTCGTGTTCCTGCTGTACCACGGCCTCCCGTTCGACAGCGCGGTCACCAACCCGTATCCCGGCGAGGTCGGCCTCGCCCCGTG
>DATHEV010000904.1:0-2783 GCA_035318405.1 Iamia sp. | reverse complement strand
TCCGATTGGGCCCGGAGCCCAGGATCAGCACCGCCGGGCGCTCCCGGGGCTCGACCTCGTTCTCCTCGTCGTAGCAGGAGTAGTGGTACGGGGTGCGGGCAGCGAACTCGGCGGCACAGGTGTCGACCGTCTTGTACGTCGGGTGGACGCCGGCGGCCTGGCGGGCGGCGCGCACGTCGTCCTCGGTCTCGCCCCACAGCCACGCCAGCTGGGCGTCGCCGAAGCCGAGGCGCTTGGCCCGACGCCACGACGCCCGGTCCATGGCCGCGAAGCCCACCTCGGCCAGGTACGAGCGCTCCTCGACGACGAGGGACATCTGGTCGAGGAACCAGGGGTCGACCTTGGTGGCCTCGGCGACCTGGTCGACGGTCATGCCCCGGCGGAGGGCGGCCTCGAGCTGGAACGGGCGATCGGGGGTGCCGACGGCCGCGGCGGCGAGCAGCTCTGCGTCGGACAGCACGTCGAGACCGGCCTCGGCCGGGTCGCAGTTGAGGCCGAGCTTGCCCTGCTCCAGCGAGCGCAGCGCCTTCTGGAGCGACTCGGGGAAGGTCCGCCCGATGGCCATGGCCTCGCCCACCGACTGCATCTGGGTGCCGAGGGTCGGCGACTGGCCGGGGAACTTCTCGAACGCCCAGCGGGGCACCTTGGTGACGACGTAGTCGATCACCGGCTCGAAGCTGGCGGGGGTGGCCCGGGTGATGTCGTTGGGGATCTCGTCGAGCGTGTAGCCGACGGCCAGGCGGGCGGCGATCTTGGCGATCGGGAACCCGGTGGCCTTGGAGGCCAGGGCCGAGCTCCGGCTGACCCGGGGGTTCATCTCGATGACGACCATGTCGCCGTTCTCGGGGTTCAGGGCGAACTGGACGTTCGATCCGCCCGTCTCGACGCCGACCCGGCGCAGGCAGGCGAACGAGGCGTCGCGCATCTTCTGGTACTCGACGTCGGAGAGCGTCTGGGCCGGCGCCACGGTGATCGAGTCGCCGGTGTGCACGCCCATGGGGTCGAGGTTCTCGATCGAGCAGATGATCACGCAGTTGTCGGCGTTGTCCCGCATGACCTCGAGCTCGTACTCCTTCCACCCGGCGATCGACTTCTCGATGAGGATCTCGGTGATCGGGCTGGCCTCGAGGCCGAGGGCGGCCAGCCGCTCGAACTCGTCGGGGGTCGAGGCGATGCCCGTGCCCTTGCCGCCCAGGATGTAGGCGGGGCGGATCACGACGGGGAGGCCGACGTCCTGCACTACCTCGCGGGCCCGGACCATCGCTGCGGCGACCTGCTCGGCCTTGGGCACGTGGGCCTTGCGCATGCCCTCGTCGGGGGCGGCGGTGCCGGACTCGGGGACCGACAGCCCGATCTCCTTCATCGCCACCTTGAACTGCTGGCGGTCCTCGGCCGTGGCGATCGCCTCGGCGTTGGCCCCGATCAGCTCGGGCGTGCCGGGCACGCCGACCAGGCCGGCCTCGAAAAGCTCCATGGCCAGGTTGAGGGCGGTCTGGCCGCCGAGGGTCGGCAGCACGGCATCGGGCTTCTCGCGCTCGATGATCTTGGCCAGGACCTCGGCGTCGAGGGGCTCGACGTAGGTGGCGTCGGCGAAGTCGGGGTCGGTCATGATCGTGGCCGGGTTCGAGTTGGCCAGGATCACGCGGTAGCCCTCCTCCCGGAGGACGCGGCACGCCTGGGTGCCCGAGTAGTCGAACTCGCAGGCCTGCCCGATCACGATGGGGCCGGAGCCGATCAGCAGGATCGACTCGATGTCGCTTCTTCTGGGCATGTCAGCGGCCCTCGTGGTCTTGCTGGTCTGGTCGGTCTCGCTGCGCTCGACCTCCGCGGCCGTCGTCCATGAGGACGGCGAAGGCGGCGAACAGGTGGGAGGCGTCGTGGGGGCCGGGTCCGGCCTCGGGGTGGTGCTGCACGGCGAAGGCCCGCTCCTTGGGGAGGGCGAAGCCCTCGCACACGCCGTCGTTGAGGTTGACGTGGGTCAGCTCGGCGCTCGACGGCAGGGTGTCGGCGTCGACCGCGAAGTTGTGGTTCTGGCTGGTGATGTCGATCCGCCCGGTGCGGACGTCGCGGACGGGGTGGTTGCCGCCGTGGTGGCCGAACGGCAGCTTCACCGTGTCGGCCCCGACCGCCAGGCCCAGGACCTGGTTGCCCAGGCAGATGCCGAACAGCGGCACCTCGCCCAGCAGCCCCCGCACGGCGTCGGCCACGTAGGGGACCATCTCGGGATCGCCGGGCCCGTTGGACAGGAAGACCCCGTCGGGCCGGCGGGCCAGGACCTCCTCGGCCGTGGTGGCCGCGGGCACGACCTCGACGGTGGCGAGCGTCGAGAGGTGGCGCAGGATCGTGGTCTTGATGCCGAGGTCGTAGGCGACCACCCGGCGCGGGCCGTCGCCGATCGTGTACGCCTCGGGCGTGCTCACCTGGGCGACCAGGTCGACGCCGTCGGTGCCGGTCTCGGCGGCCGCCGCGGCGCGCAGCGTGGACTCGTCGACGACGGTGCCGTCGGGCGCCTCGCCCAGAGCCCCGAAGGCCCCCGGGGCGGCACCGCGGTCGCGGATGTGACGGGTCAGACGGCGTGTGTCGATGCCGCCGATGCCGGGGACGTCGTGGTGGACCAGCCAGGCGTCGAGGTCGCCCTCGCTGCGCCAGCTCGACCGGCGCCGGGCCGGCTCGCGCACGATCACGCCCCGGGCGAAGGGCCGGCGGGCCTCGTCGTCGCGGTGGGTGACGCCGTAGTTCCCGATGTGCGGGTACGTGAAGGTGATGATCTGGCCGGCGTACGA
>DATHEV010000903.1:0-7422 GCA_035318405.1 Iamia sp. | reverse complement strand
TGGACCGTGCCGTCGGGCGCGCCATCGTGCGCCACGGCCACGACACCGGCCCCGACGGCGAGGACGACGAGGACGGCGGCAGCCACCAACCAGCCGCCACGGCGCGACGACGCCACGACGCGCTCGCCGGCCGGCGGCTCGGAGCGGACGAGCTCGTCGACCAGCGGCTCGCAGGCCTCGGCGGTGCGGCGGAGACGGGCCTCGACCTCGGCGGTGGTGGGCATCAGCGGTCCTCCTCGTCGGAGAGCGTCGTGGCCAGGGTGGCAAGGGCGCGGGTGTGGTGGGTGCGGGCGGTGGGCTCGGCGATGCCCAGCACCCGGGCGGCCCCGGCCACGGACTCACCCGCGAAGTACACGAGCACCACCACCTGGGCCTGGCGGGTGGGCAGGGACCGCACGACCTCGAGCACCTCGACCGAGGCATCGTCGAGGGTGGCCTCGGGCCGGGGATCGAGCCGGCGTCCCCGGCGGCGGACCCGGGTGCGGTGATCGGTGATGGCCAGGTTGAGGGCGACCCGGCGCAGCCAGAGGTCGGGCCGGTCGTAGCCCCCGACCCGGTGCCACTCGCGCTGGGCCCGGGCGAAGGCCTCGGCCACCACGTCCTCGGCCGCGGCCCGGTCGCCGCCCGTCAGCGGGACGACCGTCCGCAGCAGGTCGCGCTGGCACTCCCGGAAGACCAGGTCGAGGTCCGCCGTGGGCGGCGCAGGGGTGCGGCTCAGCTCGACCATCTCCCCCTCACACGCCCCCGCCCCCCGGAACCGTGACGCGGCGCGTCAGGTCTGCTGCTGCTCCGCCCACCAGGCATCCAGGCGACGACCGGCCTCGTCCTCGCCGAGGGGTCCCTCCTCCATGCGCAGCTCGAGCAGGAAGGCGAGGGCCTGGCCCACCACCCGGCCCGGGGGGACGCCGAGGCGGGCCATGACGGCCTGGCCGTCGAGATCGGGACGGATGCTCTCGAGCTCCTCGGCGGCGCGGAGCGCGGCGATGCGCTCCTCGAGCTCGTCCATGCGGGCGGCGAGGGTGCGCGCCTTGCGCTGGTTGCGGGTGGTGCAGTCGCACCGGGTGAGCTCGATCAGCTGGTCGAGCAGCGGCCCGGCGTCGCGCACGAAGCGGCGGACGGCGGCATCGGTCCACCCCAGCCGGTAGGTGTGGAACCGGAGGTGGAGGAAGACCAGCTGGGTGACGGCCTCGACGTCGTCCTTGGAGTACTTGAGGGCCTGCATCCGCTCGCGCGTCATGCGGGCGCCGACCACCTCGTGGTGGTGGAAGCTGACCCCGTTGCCCTTGTCGAACGAGCGGGTCTTGGGCTTGCCCACGTCGTGGAAGACGGCGGCCAGCCGGGTGATCCGGTTGGGACGGCCATCGGGGTCGACGGGGCGGACGTTGCCGACCACGGCGATGGTGTGGGCCAACACGTCCTTGTGGCGGTGGATCGGGTCCATCTCCAGCCGCATGGCGGGCAGCTCGGGCAGGAACTGCTCGGCCAGGCCGGTGTCGTCCAGGAACCAGAGCCCGGCGGCGGGGTCGTCGACGACGATCAGCTTGTCGAGCTCGTCACGGACGCGCTCGGCCGACACGATCTCCGGGCGTGTGGCCATGGCCTTCACCGCGGCCACCAGCTCGTCGGTGGGGGTGAGGCCGTAGCCGGCGATGAAGCGGGCGGCCCGCATCATCCGGAGCGGGTCGTCGGAGAAGGAGACCTCGGGCGCCAGCGGGGTGCGCAGGATCCCGGCGGCCAGGTCGGCGGCGCCACCGTGGGGATCGACGAGTCGTGGCTCGGGCCGCCCGACCTCGAGGGCCATGGCGTTGACGGTGAAGTCGCGCCGGGCCAGGTCGTCCTCGACCGAGTCGGAGTAGACGACCTGCGGCTTGCGGCTGTCGGTGGTGTACGCCTCGGCGCGGTGGGTGGTGATCTCGTAGGGCCGCCCGCCGATCCGGCACCCGATGGTGCCGAAGCGGGCGCCCTGCTCCCAGGTGGCGTCGGCCAGGGGGGCGACGACGGCCCGGATCTGGTCGGGGAGGGCGTCGGTGGTGAGGTCGATGTCGCCCACACCGGGGCGGTCGCGCCCGAGGAAGTGGTCCCGCACCACCCCACCGACCAGGTACAGCCGGTGGCCGGCGGCCGCGAAGGCGTCGGCCAGCGGCCGCACCTCCTCGAGGGTCGCCTGGAAGCGGTCGGGGATCACCCGTCCACGGTACCTGTGCGACCGGCGGTGACTGCTGCCCGATCGGCGTCGCGACCTATTGACAGAACTTCCTGTCCAATGGAGGATGCGTCCCGTGCCCGCCCCCACCGTCGCCCTGCTGGAGGACCCGGACCGGGTGCGGCTGGCGCTCTCGCCGCTTCGGCGCCAGCTCCTCGAACGGCTGCGCCGGCCGGCGTCGGCCAGCCAGGTGGCGGCCGAGATGGACCTCCCCCGCCAACGGGTCGGTCACCACGTGCGGGCACTCGAGGCCGCCGGGCTGCTCGAGCTGGTCGAGGAGCGCCCCCGCCGGGGCTGCACCGAGCGGATCCTGCGGTCGCGGGCCGACGCCTTCGTCGTCGACCCGTCGGTCATCGGCGCCGGCCCCACCTCCGACGACCGCCACGCCGCCGAGCACCTGACGGCGGCGGCCACCGACGTCGTCCGCACCGTCAGCCGGATGCAGGCGGCGGCCGCCACCGAGGGCACCCGGCTCCTGACCTTCACGATCGAGGCCGAGGTCGCCTTCGCCGCCCCGGCCGACGTGCTGCGCTTCACCGACCGGCTGGCCGAGGCCGTTGCCTCCGTCGTCGCCGAGGTGCACGACCCCGACGGCCGGCCCTACCGCCTCGTCGTCGGCGGCCACCCCGCCCCCTCCCCCGCCGTCCGCAAGGAGATCCCGTGAGCGACGCCGAGCCCTACCTCTCCGTCACCGTCCCGGCCTCGGCCGACGCCGTCTGGCACGCCTTGCGCGACCCCGACGAGATCCGAGCCTGGTTCGGCTGGGAGTACCCGGGCCTCGAGGACGAGATCGCCATGATCTTCCACGGCGAGATGTCCGCCGAGATCGAGCTCCCCGAGATGCTCGACACCACCATCGAGGTCGACGACGAGGCGCGCACCCTGCGCACCGGCCCGCACCTCATCCAGGTGACCGAGGTCGGTGACGGGGCCGTCGTGCGCGTGACCCGGGTGATCGACGTGGGCAGCGAGGGCTGGGAGCACTTCCATCCCATGATCGACCACATCGAGGAGGGCTGGCTCACCTTCTTCCAGACCCTGGCCTTCGCCATCGAGCGCCACCCCCGCGAGCCCCGCCGGACGGTCTTCGGGGCGGGCCTGCTGCCGGGCGACCCGCTGGCGGCCCTCGGCCTCGCCGTCGACGCGCCGCCCGGCGCGCGCTACGAGGTGACGACCGCCCCCGGTGACGTCCTCACCGGCACCGTCCGGTTCCGCTCCGCCCGCCAGATCGGCCTCACCGTCGACGCCTGGGGCGACGGCCTGCTGGTGGCCGCCGCCGTCCCCGGCGGCACCGACGAGGGCGCGCCGGCGATGACCATCGCGTCCACCTACGGCCTGCCCGACGACGCCCGCGCCGCCCTCGAGGCCCGCTGGTCGGCCTGGTGGCAGACGAACGCCGTCACACCCCCCGAGGAGCCGGCGGAGGGCTGACGTTCAGCCGAGGGGCCAGCGCACCCCGGCGACACCGCACTCGGCGCCCCCGACCACCGCCGGGTCGAGGCACGATCCGTCGACGAGGACGCGGTCACCCAGGGGCTGATCGAGCTCCAGGCGCAGGGTGGTCGTGGCGTTGACGCAGCCGGTCGCCCCGGTCTCCTCGGAGAGCTCCGCGGTGTAGGTGACGATGACCCGGGTCGTCGTCATCGTCACGCCGGGCCGGATGGCGGTGGGCAGGTCGGCCGCGGCCAGCCGGTCACGCAGGTCACCGGCCGGGGCGGACCCGGCCCGCACCGCCTTGGCCGCGGCCCGCACCTCCTCGACCAGGGCCAGGAACCCCTCGCCCTCCTGCCGGGCCAGCGTGGCGCCCAGCTGGGCCCCGCTGCGGCGGATGTCGTCGCGCAGCATCACCCGATGGTCCCACAGCCCGGGACCCCCGCTGGACGGGCCTACCGGAGGGCGTCCGGCCAGTCCCCTCGGAAGTGCTGGGCGACCGCCTCCCAGTCGTCCCGATACACGGCCAGGATGTGCATCGACCACCGGCGGTCGCCGTAGTAGAGGTGGTTCTTCAACTCGCCCTCTTCCCGGAAGAGGTTCCCGTCACCGGCCCCCAACAACGTTCGGTTGTACTCGGGGACCTCGATGTAGAGCTTGGCGAAGTCGAAGTGATCGAACAGGTACTGGATGAAGACGAGGAAGCCCTCGATCATCAACCCACCCGATCCATCGGGCGCGTCAACGTCCCGGAGTCGCTGCATGGCGATCTTGCCGTGACCGCCGACGGTGTCGGCGTCGTAGGCGCTCACCAGACCGATGGCGGGCCCCGCCGGCGATTCCGATACGACCATGAACTGCACCAAGACGTTCGGTGAGTAGACCATCGACCGGAAGGTGTCAGGGTCTGGAGTTTGTCCTCGAAAGCGCCATCGATGGGCCAATCGGGGATCGAGCGAAGCCCAGTAGAGAGCCTGGAGGTCGCTGTCGAAGATCGGCCGCAACGTCACGTTGGGGGTCGTGTAGCTCCCCCTTGGTGGCCGGTTCGACCGATCACTGACATCGATGTCGGTCAGGTGCCGAGCGATCCAGTAGGCCAGCTGATCGAGCGTCACATCGGAGTCGAGGGCGTCGCGGGACAGACCCGGGTTCACCCCACGACACGCCAGGAAGATCGCCTGGACGGTGCCGTGGCGCAACCACGACCCCAGCGGTTCGCCGGCGTGGTCGAGCAGATCGGCCGGCAGCCCCGGCACCCGTCCCCGCAGGAAGGCGACGAGGGCCGCCCGGTCCCGCTCGAGGGTGTCGGTGCCGCTGGTGCCGCCGGGCGTGGAGATCGGTCAGCCCCCCGGGGGCGGAAGCGGCGGTTCGTTGCGCATGAGCTCCTCGGTCATCTGCCGTTGCACCTCGGCCAGCTCCGCCTGCTCCTCGGGGGTGCGGGCCGGGGGCTCCAGCATCTCCAGCAGCACGGCCTGGTCACGGGAGTCGGCCAGCGAGACGTAGCCCACCTCGACGGTGAGGTAGCCGACCTGGACCCCCGCCTCGTCGACCACGTCGAGACCGGTGAAGACCGTCTCGCCGGCGGTGAACGGGAGGACGGGGTAGCCCTCGTCGATGGCCCGCTGCTCGTCCTCGGGCCGGAGGTGGCCGGCCCGCGACTGGGTCTTGGTGTCCCAGACCCCACTCGGCTCGGCCACCGCCGTGGTGCTCCAGCCGTTGGACGGATCCGACCCGCCGAGGGCGGGCAGGGCCGCGCCCAGGCCGACGGCCAGGGCCATGCCGGCCAGGGCGAGGGCCGGGGCGGCGCGGCGGCGGCCGGGACGCTTCGTCTGCTTCGGGTCCGTCGCCATCAGTCGGTCATGTACGAAGAGGTCGGGAAGTTGCCGTAGTAGTTGACGCCGCCGTAGGTGATCCGGTGGGTGGACAGCAGTCGGTGGGGGGCGTTGGATGCGCACTGCTCCCAAGGGGCGAGGGGGCCGTCGACGGTGGTAGTGGTGGCGCTGACGACGCCCTTGTACTCGCCGTACTGGTTGAAGTCATGCGGGGCGAGACGGCAGATGTTCCACCCGTAGACGCCGACCTGGAGCTTGGCCTGAGCGGCGAAGGTGTTGGCCGGTGCCGGTGAACCGGTGTCGCACGCCGGAGCGTTCTGCCGGGACTGCGTCTCCGAGTAGGCCAGGAAGTCGTCGGCCGCAATCCAGTCGAAGTGTTCGAAAAACCCCGCGGCGAAGCCGCAGTACGTCCCCGATGTCTTGAAGATTGTGTCGAAGCTGACGGAGGCGCTCGCAGGCGCGCTTGTCAAGCCAACGATTCCCGCACTGAGAGCCGAGGCTGAAGCGATGCGCTTCGCCCGGCCACCCCTCCTGGTCGCCATGTGGCGACCGTAACACGGCTCCTCTGCGGTGGGAAGGGCGTTGCTCGAGGATGACGTCACGAGGCGGACCTCGCCCGGGCAGGCCGGGTCTCGGCCGAAGTCGGGCCCCTCCCGGGTGAAGGCGAAGCGCATGATCCGGCCGCCCGCGTCGTCGAGCCAGGGCACCAGCATCGGACCGCTGGACTCGGCCCGGTCGCCCTCGACCGCGCTCCAGTCGTAGACCTCGACCGGCTCGCTCCACGGGCCCCACGGCTCGGGGGCGGTCTGGACGATGACGGCGTCGTCCTCGACCGGTGCCACCGCGGCGACGAAGCGGTCGAGGTAGCCGTTGTAGGCCACCGTGGTCGGCTGCTCGACCAGGCCGGGGACGGTGGCGGCATCGTCGATGGCGGGCGACCAGGCCCCCTCGGCGGTGCGGAACTCCCAGCCCGACCGGTCGTCGACCTCGGCCCGCGGGGCCCGCCCCAGCCGCATGGCCACATCGCTGGCCCCGGCGGTGCCCGAGTAGGTGTACACGTAGCCGTCGGCCACGAACGGGCGCCCCGCCCAGCGGCCCTCCTCGGTGAACAGGCACCGTGACAGGCAGCCGACGGCCGTCGAGGCCCGATCGGCCGCGGCGTCCCCGGGCCCGGACGTGAACGACCCCCTGGCCCCGGTAGGTGAAGCAGTCCTGGCACCCCGGGTCGGGGCCGTCCCCGTCGGTGTCCCGGTCCTGGTCGCCCAGCGCGAAGAACACCAGGGCGGCGTCGTTCTCACCACCGGCGGAAGGGGACGCGCGAGACGAACACACGACCATCTTCTGGAGTCATCGGGCTGGTAGTCGGAATGCCTTCGAGGAAGGCGGCACAATCGACAGCCTGCTTGAGATCCTTCGCCGTCGCCCCGCTCGGCACGACGACCTCTGTAGTGGTGTGGTCTTGGACGACCCGCAACGCATCGAGGAGATCAACCGTGCGGGGCCCGATGGCGGCGCGAGCAAGGCGTCCCCACCGCGCCCGTCTGCTCGTCGGCGGTGCACTTGAAGCGCATCACCTCGATGTCCATGCTGGTCGATCCCTCGGTGATCGACCCGAGGTCGAGCGGCCACCACCGCGCCGGGTCGCCCGGGTCGGGCTCGGGCCGGAGGGCCGTGGGCACCGCCTCGCCGAGCGCCGGCTCGGTCGCCAGCGGCCCCTCCACGACTCCCTCGGAGGGGACCAGCTCGGTCTGCGTGCACAACAGTCCGACCCCGTCCACGTCGAGGCAGACGCGGGAGCGCCCGAGCGGGGCCTCGTCCGCCGGCGGCGTCACGAACGCGGCCCGGCCGGCCGCGGGCACTCGGTCGGGGCCCACGGCGACGAGCTGGTCGATGGGGTGGGTCTCCGGTACGGATTCGAACCCGGTGATCACGAGCTGGTGCGTGGCCACCCACTCG
>DATHEV010000902.1:0-5278 GCA_035318405.1 Iamia sp. | reverse complement strand
TCGGGAATGATCACCTCGGGCGACCTCGAGCGGGCCAAGGGCGTGGCCCGCCGGGTCCGCACCGGCACACTCGGCCTGAACGGCGGCATCTGGTACGGCGCCGACGCCCCGTTCGGCGGCTACAAGCAGTCCGGCATCGGGCGCCAGTGCGGCCTCGAGGGCCTGGAGATCTTCACCGAGACCAAGACCGTCGGCTGGCCCGCCCAGCCCTGATCGCCATGAGGAGACGCCGTGCCCGGACCGTTGGACGGGATCCGCATCATCGAGGTCGCCAGCTGGATGTTCATCCCGTCGGGAGGCTCCGTGCTCGTCGACTGGGGCGCGGACGTCCTCAAGGTCGAGCACCCCGAGACCGGTGACCCCCAGCGCGGGCTGGTGACGTCGGGCCTGCTGCCGGGCGGCGCCGGCGCCGTGAACTTCATGATGGAGCAGCCCAACCGGGGCAAGCGCTCGATCGGCATCGACCTGGCCACGCCCGAGGGCCACGAGGTGCTGATGCGGTTGGTCGAGGGGGCGGACGTCTTCCTCACGAACTACCTGCCGCCCGTGCGCCGCAAGCTCAACATCGACGTCGACGACCTGCGGGCCCGCAACCCGGACATCATCGTGGCCCGGGGGTCGGGCGCCGGACCCAAGGGCCCCGAGGCCGAGAAGGGGGGCTACGACGGGGCGTCGTTCTGGGCGCGGGGTGGCGTGGCCATGACGATGCCCGACCGCGAGGGTTGGCCGCCGGGGCAGCCCACGCCCGCCTTCGGCGACGTGATGGGCGGGATGGCGACCGCCGGTGCCATCGCCGCCGCCCTGGTGAAGCGCGAGCGCACCGGTGAGACGAGCGTGGTCGACGTCTCCCTCCTCGCCACGGCCATGTGGCAGATCTCGCCCATGATCATCGCCTCCAAGCTCTTCGGGTTCTCGAAGATCCCCCAGGGCGACCGCACCAAGATGTCCAACCCCGGCGTCGGCACCTACAGGACCGCCGACGACCGCTACATCGCCCTGATCCTCCTCCAGTCGGACAAGCACTGGGACGACTTCGCCGTCCGGTTGGAGGCGCCCGACCTGGTGACCGACCCGCGGTTCGTCGACTCGGCCGCACGGGCCCAGAACGGGCCGGAGTGCATCGCCCGGCTCGACGAGCTCTTCGGCGCCCAGCCCCTCGACCACTGGAAGGAGGTCTTCGCCACCTTCGAGGGCGTGTGGAGCCCGTTCCAGACGCTCGACGAGCTCTACGAGGACGTCCAGGTCGTCGCCAACGGCTACCTGCCGGCGATGACCGCCGGCAACGGCGACGAGGTGCAGCTCGTCGCCAACCCGGCCCAGTTCGACGAGGAGCCGGTCGTGGTGGAGCGGGCCCCCGAGCACGGCGAGCACACCGAGCTCGTCCTCATGGAGGCCGGCTACGACTGGGACCAGATCTCCGCCCTGAAGGAGTCCGGCGCCATCCTCTAGTTCGCTAGGTCTTCGAGCCGCCGCGGCGGACGTCTCGGTAGGGGACGTCGCGGTCGGCGGCGGGCTCGCGGGGCATGCCCAGGAGGCGCTCGCTGATGATGTTGCGCTGGATCTCGTTCGAGCCGCCGCCGAGCGAGCCGCCCTGACGCCCGAGGGTCGCCCGCGCCCGCTCCTCGGCCGGGGAGACGGCGTCGGCGGGCCACGCCGCAGCGTCGACGCCCGCCAGCTCCAGGCCGATCTCGGTGGTGCGCATGATGGTGGTGGCGCCGAACAGCTTCATGAGCGATCCGGCCGGCGGGGGCAGGGCGCCGCACGCCAGGCCCTGGGTCACGCGCCGGACGAGCTGGCCGGCGACCAGCTGGTGCACGTGGGCCTCGGCGAGGAGCTGGCGGGCCCGGGGGTCGTGGGCCCGACCGGCCGCCGTCACCACGTCGGTGAACCGGGACGTGGCGCCCGGTCCCTCGTGGCCGGACGAGTGACCGCTCGTGTACGGCGACCCGCCGCCGACCGCCATGCGCTCGTGGACCAGCAGCCGGGAGGCGACCGACCAGCCGTCGTCGACGTCGCCCACCACGTCGGCGACCGGGAGGGCGACGTCGTCGAAGAACTCCTGGCAGAACTCCATCGACCCGTCGACCTGGCGGATGGGCTCGACGGTGACGCCGGGCTGGTGGATCGGGAGGATGAACATGGTGAGGCCGCGGTGCTTGGGCACGTCCCAGTTCGTGCGGGCCAGGCACATGGCGAAGTCGGCGTCGTCGGCGCCCGAGCTCCAGATCTTCGAGCCGTTGAGGATGAACACGTCGCCGTCCCGATCGGCGCGGGTGAGACAGCCGGCCAGGTCGGAGCCACCGCTGGGCTCCGACAGCATCTGGACCCACAGCTCCTCGCCCCGGAGGATCGCCGGCAGGTGCCGCTGCTTCTGCTCGTGGGTGCCCAGGTCCACCAGGGTGGCGGCGAGGATGCCGAGGGTCGGCACGTTGAACGAGATCGGCATGTCGTAGGGCCGCGACTCCTCGGTGAAGGCCCGCTGGTGCGCCACGGTGAGACCGAGCCCGCCGTACTCGGCCGGGAAGCCGATGCCGGCGAACCCGCCCGCCCACAGACGGGCCTGGAGCTCGCGCTCGAGGGCCCAGCGCTCGGAGCTGCGGAAGGCATCGCCGGGGGGCGCCGGGGGCATGGCCTCGGCCAGCCAGCCCCGGGCGCGGGCCCGGAACTCCTCGACCGGCTCGAGGTCCTCCGCGTTGGCCGCGGCGGTCACGAGGCGGCCCCCAGCAGCCGGGTGGCGATGCGCTCGGCGTGGTCCTCGGGTGTGCCGTGGGTGACCCGGTCGACGGTGAGGCGGCGCAGGTAGAGGTGCAGGTCGTGCTCCCACGTCACGCCGATGCCGCCGTGGAGCTGGACGCAGTCCTGCACCAGCTCGGTGGCGTGGGGCCCGATCCAGGCCTTGGCCGCGCTGGCCAGGTCACCGGCGTCGTCGGCGCCCGCGGCGACGGCCCGAGCGGCGGCCGTGGCCGTGGCGTGACACGCCTCCAGCCATGTCTTGTCGTCGGCGAGCCGGTGCTTGAGCGCCTGGTAGGACGAGAGCGGCCGGCCGAAGGAGTACCGGTCGCCGAGGTACTCGAGGGTCATCTCCAGCACGTGGTCCATGGCGCCGACCATCTCGGCGCACTGGAGCACGCAGGCCAGCTGGAGCTGGTGCTCGATGTCGGCGGCCGCGTCCGCGGAGGTGCCGACCACGGCGCCGGCGGGGAGGGCCACGCCGTCGAAGCGGACCTCGGCGAAGCGCCGCACCAGGTCGAGCCCGGCGAGCGGGGTGACCGTGAGCCCCGGAGCATCGGCCGGCACGAGGACCTGGGTGAGCCCCTCGCCGTGGCGGGCGGTCACCAGCAGGTGGCGGGCCTGGGCGCCGGCCTCGACCGGTGCGACCGTGCCGTCCAGCACGAGGCCGCCGACGCCACCGTCGCGCTCGGTGAGGGCGACGGTCGCGGTGCCGCACCACGCCGCGACGGACTCGCCGGCCAGCAGGCCCGGAAGGACCTCGGCGCGCTGCTCGGCCGAGCCCGATCGGGCCAGCGCCGCGGCCACGACGTTGATCGGGACCAGGGGACCGGGAGCCACCACCCGGCCCATCTCCTCGGCCACGAGCACCAGGTCGAGGAGGCCGTGCTCGGAGAGGCTGCCGCCGCCGTCGGCCTCGGGCACCAGCAGCGAGGTCCACCCCAGCGCCGCGCCCTGGGCCCAGGTCCCCGGGTCGAAGCCGGCGGGGTCGTGCTCCAGGGCCCGGGTGGCGCTGATCGGGCACTCGGCGGCCAGGAACCGACGGGTGGTGGCGACGAAGACGGCCTGCTCCTCGGTCAGCTCGAGCTCCACGGAGGGCATGGTAATCTAACAGCGACGTCACTTCTCCCGGAGGGTGCTCCCATGCCGTCTCGCGACCTCCCGTTCACGGTGTTCGACGCCGACAACCACATGTACGAGACGAAGGAGGCGCTCACCCGCCACCTGCCGCCGGAGTACGCCGGCCTCATCCGCTACGTCGAGGTCGACGGCCGCACCAAGATCGCCGTGCGGGGTCGCATCAGCGACTACATCCCCAACCCCACCTTCGACCGGGTCGCCCATCCCGGCGCCCAGGAGGAGTACTTCAGGGACGGCAACCCCGATGGGAAGAGCCGCCGGGAGATCATGGGGCGGGGCATGGACTGCCTGCCGGCCTACCGCGAGCCCGGCCCCCGCCTGGAGCTGATGGACGAGCTGGGCATCGACCGGGCCCTCATGTGGCCCACCCTCGCCAGCCTCGTCGAGGAGCGGCTGCGCGACGACCCCGACGCCATCCACGCCGTCGTCCACGCCCTCAACCAGTGGATGCACGAGCAGTGGACGTTCAACGTCGACGACCGCATCTTCGCCACCCCCGTCATCACCCTGCCGATCGTCGACCGGGCCATCGAGGAGCTGGAGTGGGTGCTCGATCGGGGGGCGCGCATCATCCTGGTGCGACCTGCGCCCGTGCCGGGGTTCCGGGGCCCGCGGTCGTTCGCCCTGCCCGAGTTCGACCCCTTCTGGCAGAGGGTCGTCGAGGCCGACGTGGTGGTCGGCATGCACGCATCCGACAGCGGCTACCAGCGCCACATCAACGAGTGGGAGGGGGTGCCCGGCGACGAGTTCACCCCGTTCAAGGGCGGGGGCGCCTTCGCCGCCATCGTCGGCGCCCAGCACCGGGAGATCACCGACACCATCGCCTCGGCCATCGGCCATGGCCTCTGCTCCCGCTTCCCCACGCTCAAGATCACACCGGTCGAGAACGGCAGCGGCTGGGTCCGCCCGCTGATCCACGACATGGAGCAGGCCTTTGCCTTCAACCCCCACCTGTTCGACGAGCACCCGGTCGAGGTCCTCAAGCGCAACATCTTCGTCCACCCCTTCCACGAGGAGGACCCGAAGGGCCTGATCGAGCTGCTCGGCGCCGACAACGTCCTGTTCGGCTCCGACTACCCCCACCCGGAGGGGATGGCCGACCCGATCAGCTTCGTCGACGACCTGGCCGGCCTGCCCGAGGACGCCGTGGCCAAGGTGATGGGCGGCAACCTGTCGCGTCTCATGAACGTGGCCTAGACCACGTCCATGAGCGAGGCGCCCCGCTTCCCACCGTTCACGCCGACGAGCGGCACCCTCATCCGCACCTGTGCCGAGCGGTGGGGCGACAAGCCCTTCGTGGTCCTGGGCGACGAGCGGGTGACCTACGCCGAGGCCGAGGCCCGCTCCGCCCAGCTGGCAAAGGGCCTGCTGGCGTCGGGCGTGGGCAAGGGCACCCGCATCGGCCTGC
>DATHEV010000901.1:0-2003 GCA_035318405.1 Iamia sp. | reverse complement strand
CGAGGTGGACCGCTGCCATCGGGTGGTGAGGTCGCGAGGCCAGGTTCACGAGCCTCCAACGGTGGTTCCGACCCAGGACGGTCGGCAGGTGCGCGGCATCGGGTGGCGCGGGGCGGCGCCCCGCTCGCCATCGGATCGCGTCGAGGACGTCGAGCAGCGCAGCGTGACGTCGGTGGATCGGGCTCATCCCCACGATCGCGTCCCGCCGACTGCTGACCAGGTGCGGCGTCGCCACGACCTTGACGGTGAAGCGGGCACGAGCCAGCGGGGAGCCGGGGGCGAAGGCATCGCGCAGCACGGCGGAGAGGGCGAGCGCATCGCGCCACCCCGCCCAGCGCAGCGCCGGCTCAGGCGGGCGAGCGGGCATCGACGAGGGCCTGTTCGACCTGGCGTCGGCGCGCCGCGGCTCGGTTGATCCACACCGTCGCCAGGTCGACCACGACGTCCGCCCCGGCGGCACGCCCGGACGTGGCGGCGAGGCCGAAGAGGTGATCCGCGATCACCAGGCAGCTGGTGGTCACGCCCGTGGCGGCAGCCAGGGCGACGACGTCCTCGGCGTCGACCGTCCCTTCGTCCTGGGTCAGGAGGACCTCGGTGAGCGGCATGGACAGGTTGCCCCGCCGGAGGTCGTCGGCCATGTCGTCCAGGTCGTCCAGGATCTGGAGCCCGGCGCACAGCCGCATCACGGCATCGACGAGGGGGTCGCTCGCGTCCGACCGACCGGTGCGATCGGCCACCACGTGCAGCGTGGTGTTGCCGGGCGCCGCCTTGAGGCCCATGGCGACGATCTCGTCCGGACCGAACCGGTGCAGCCGGTCCCTGTGCGCCACCTCGAGGGTCAGTGCGCCGACGTACCAGCGGTAGAACTCGTCGTGACGGCGCCGGTAGCGCCCCGCGTCGTCGGGTGGCGCCATCGTGCCGAGGCGATCCAGGTAGGTGAGCAGGGCGATGTCGGACAGGAGGCACTGGGCGGGTGTGGCCCCGTCCCCGTCGATCTGCTGATCCTGCACGGCGAAGTGGGCGTGCCCGATCGCCAGCGTGACGAGCAACGACTGGAGCCACGTCGGATCCTCCTCGCCCCACTCTGCCGCCACGGTGGCCGGGAGGTAGAAGAACCCGCTCGCCAGGCCGAAGACCTGGCGCGGGAGGGCAGCGACCTCGGCCTTGAGCTCGGGCACCCGTTCGCCGAGGACGCGACGCGCCTCGTCGTCGACCCGCTCCCAGGGGAACGTGTCGCGCACGGTGATGAGCGCGGCGGGGAGCTCCAGCCCGCCCGACCCGTCGTGGCGACGACGGGTCACCGGGTCACCAGGCGTCTTGGTCGCCGTTCGCCTTGGGCGACAGCAGCTCGCGCAGCCGACGCAGGGTGCCGGGCGCCGGGGTCGGGCGCTCGGCCAGGCCCTCGCGGGCGGTGGCGACAGCGGACTCGGTATCGGTGCCCCTCACGCGATCCAGGACGTCGGTCGGCATGGTGATCCCTCCTCGTTTCGGGCGAGACCCTACCATCGGCCCGGCGGCACCTACCACGGTCTGCCTACCAACCAGGCCCGCCGCACGGGAGGGACGAGGTGGAGAGACGGCGATCAGACCGGGCGCTCCTCGCCGCCCTCGCAGGGGTGCTCGTCGGTGGCGCCGCAGCTCGCGCCGCGGCCCGCGCCCGCGCCACCCCGCCTTCCGCCGAGGACCGCAGGTTGCGGCGGGAGCGCACCCGGATGCACTACGAGCGCATGCCCTTCGTCGAGGGCGGTGCGGCGCGCATCGCCGTCTGGACGAGGCGGGCAGCTCGCGACCTCCCCCATCTCACCGGAGGCGCCACGGTCCTCGACCTTGGGTGCGGGTCGGGCGAGGTGGCCGAGGCGCTGCGAGGGACCGGCAGCTCGGTCGTCTGCCTCGACCTGACGGCGCGGGCGGCCGTCCGGGCGCACCAGCGAGGCCTGCCCGCCGTCCGCGGCGACGCCCTCGCGCTGCCATTCGCCGACCGCTCGGTGGACCACGTGCTGGCG
>DATHEV010000900.1:0-2319 GCA_035318405.1 Iamia sp. | reverse complement strand
GGTGGCACGACGGCATCGGGATCGACCTGGAGGCCCTGGGCCAGCTCGAGGGCCGGGAGCGGGAGCGGGCCGAGCGCAGGCTCGTCGGCACCCCGGCCACGGAGGCCTTCGACTGGGACCACCACCCGCTGTACCTCCGCTTCGACTGATCCGACGGCGTCCGAGGCGGCGGCTTCGCCGTCTCCGGGGTGACACCGCTACGCTTTCCCTCTTGTGCCTCGGGCATCCCCGAGCCCTCACCGCTGAGAACCAGGAACGACTGCGATGGCCGTCCCCAAGAAGAAGACCTCCAAGGCCAAGAGCCGCAGTCGCCGGGCCAGTGCCTGGCGTCTGGACGCTCCGCCCCGGAGCACCTGCCCCCGCTGTGCGGCGGTGAAGCTGCCCCACCGCGTGTGTGGCAACTGTGGCTGGTACAAGGACCGCCAGGCCCTCGACGTCGACTGAGAGGCCGAGCCGATGAGCCGACCAGCGCGAACGCGGCGACGACTCGGGCGAGGCCTCTCCGATGTGACGGGCGGTCTGCCTTGCGACGGAGTCGCTGGGCAGACCGTGGCTCAGAACGCACCCATCACCGCGGCGCAGGCGACCTCCCGGGCCGCCTCCCAGCGTGCGTTCTGAGTCGGCTCCCACCATGAGCCTCCCTGCCCCCATCGCGGTCGACGCGATGGGCGGTGACCGGGCCCCCGACGAGATCGTCGCCGGCGCCGAGCGCGCCGCTGCCGAGCTGGGTCTGCCCATCGTGCTGGTCGGCGACCCCGACCGGCTGAAGGGCACGTCCCTCGAGGTCTTCCCGGCGTCCGAGGTCATCGAGATGCACGACGACCCGGGCAAGGGCGTCCGGCGCAAGAAGGACTCGTCCCTCGTCCGGGCGGCCGAGGCCGTCCGCGACGGTCGGGCCTCGGCCATGGTCAGCGCCGGCAACACGGGGGCCACCTTCGGCTCCGCCCTCCTGCGCATGGGCCGGATCAAGGGCGTGTCCCGTCCGGCCATCGCCACGCCGATCCCCCGGCCCGGCCACGACGTCCCCCTCGTCCTCCTCGACGCCGGGGCCAACGCCGACGCCCAGGCCGAGTGGCTCGTCCAGTTCGCCCAGATGGGCGCCATCTTCGCCCGCGACCGCCTCGGCATCGAGGCCCCCCGCGTCGGCCTGCTCTCCATCGGCGAGGAGCCCGGCAAGGGCGACGCCCTCCGCAAGGAGACCTTCACCCTGCTCGACGACCCGGTGTGGACCGAGCCGTGCGGGGCCACCTTCGCCGGCAACGTCGAGGGCCGCGACCTGATGTTCCCCGGCGTCGACGTCGTCGTCACCGACGGCTTCACCGGCAACGTGGCCCTCAAGACCCTCGAGGGCGCCATGCGGGCGCTCGTCGGGGCGATCCTCGGTGCCTTCGACACCGACGACGACACCCGGGCCGCCGGCGACACCCTCATGCCGGCGCTGCTGCCGCTCTACGGCCAGCTCGACCCGGACAACACCGGCGGGGCCATGCTCCTCGGCGTCGACGGCGTCTGCATCATCAGCCACGGCTCCTCGTCGGCCACCGCCATCGTCAACGCCTGCCGGGTCGCCGCCGAGTCGGTCGAGTCCGACCTCGTCGGCAAGATCACCACCGCCATCGCCGCTGTCTAGGTCGCGTCGCTCCCGGCGGGACGGGTTTCGTTCGACGACGACGGACGAAACAGTTTTACTGCACCCTGAGCCGCAGGCTGTAATAGAACTATTTCGTGGCTGAGCGCTTGAGCAGCGAGTGGCAGCGAGCTGTCGAGGACATCGTCGGTGGTTCGACCGGCGACGCACAGGAGTCGCAGACGCTCGAGTTCAAGAGCGAGGCGACCGATCTCAAGACCTTCGTCGACGTGGCAGAAGCGGCGGCATGTCTCGCCAACGCCAGCGGCGGTGTCGTGGTGGTCGGCATCGAGGACGACGTGCCGGGGAAGGACGGCCTATCGGGAACTGCCCTGGACGAGCACCTCGTCCAGGGCGAGATCTACCGGCGGACCCAACCACCGCTGATGGTCTCGGTTCTGGCAGCGGAGGTCGAGGGTGCACGGTTGCTCGTGGTGACCGTGCCGCGCGGCATGGAGCCGCACGCCGACACGAAGGGCGTGGTGCGGAAGCGCTTCGGCAAGGCGTGCAACACCTTGATGCCTCAGCACGTGGCCACGCTGAGCCAGGAACGGCGCGGTGTGGATCTGTCGGCTGTTCCCACCGACCGCATCCTCGCTGATGTGAGTGCGGCGGCCATCGAAGTGGCGAGGGAGCAGCTCGGGTCTCTTCCGGACAGGCGCAGCGAGCTCGCCGAACTCTCGGTACCGGAC
>DATHEV010000899.1:0-4607 GCA_035318405.1 Iamia sp. | reverse complement strand
AGGGTGGTCAGCAGGCCCATGCCGCCCAGCATCAGGATCGAGCCGGAGAAGGGCCACATCCGGTAGGCCCCCGATCGCTCGACCCTCCGGCCGGCGATGAGCGTGCCAGCCGCGGCGCCGAACATCAGCGGCATGAGCACGAACCCGGCCCGGGTCGGCGTCACGCCACGCACCTCCTGCACGAACAGCGGGACGAAGAAGATGCCGCACCACAACAGCAGGCCGCTGGTGAAGTTCACGGCCACGCACACCCGCATCACCCGGTCGGACAGCAGCCGCAGGGGCAGCACCGGCTCGGGCGCCCGACCCTCCCGGCGGACGAACAGCACGGCCAGCGCCACGGCGCCGGCGACGAGCGCGACCATCCGCATCGACCCCCACGGCACCTCGCGCCCACCGAGCGTCGCCACCAGCACCAGGCAGGCCAGGGCGCTGGCCAGCAGGGCCGAGCCGGGCCAGTCGAGGGCGTGCGGCACCCGCCGGTACGGCAGCTTGAGCTTGGTCGCCACGATCGCCATCGAGATGGCCCCGACGGGGATGTTGATGAGGAACGCCCACCGCCAGCTCAGGTGGTCGACGAAGAACCCGCCGACGAGCGGCCCGGACACGCTGGCGATGGCGAAGATCACGCCCTGGTAGCCCATCCAGCGCCCGAGCTGGCGGGCCGGCACCACATCGGCGATCACCGCCATCGACAGGGCGCCGAGGCCGCCGCCGCCCAGGCCCTGGACGAACCGGGACACCAGCAGGGCGTCCATGGTGGGGGCCAGGCCGCAGGAGGCCGAGGCCACGAGGAACAGGGCGGTGGCGACCAGCAGCACCCGTCGGCGCCCGTAGAGGTCGCCGATCTTGCCGTAGAGGGGCATGGTGGCGACGACGCCCAGGACGTAGGCCGTGATGACCCACGTGACCCGGGAGAAGCCGCCCAGCTCGTCGGTGATGGTCGGCAGGGCGGTGGCGACGATGGTGCCGTCGAGCGACCCCATCACCTGGGCCATCTGGACCCCGACGAAGATCAGCAGCGCCCCCGCCGGACGGCCGCTGCTCGCCGGTCCGGAGTCGCTCAGGAGGAGCTCGTCCGATAATCGTGGAAGGGCTCGTCGCGCTCCTGGAGGGCGGCCTTCAGCCCCACCTCGGGGATGCGGTCGATGAAGGCGGCGAAGCTCTCCTGCTTGGTGCCGAGGGCGCACAGCTCGGTGCCGGCCCGGATCCCGGCCCGCAGTCCCATGATGTCCATCTGCCGGTGCACCGTCCGCTTGTTGAGCGACGAGATGTCGGTCGGGATCAGGGCGATCCGGCTCGCCACGGCCAGCACCTCGTCGTCGAGGTCCTCGGCCGCGAAGGCCCGGTTGGCCCACCCGAGGCGGACGGCGTCGTCACCCGAGATGGAGTCGCCGGTGAGCATCATCTCCATGGCCGCCCGCATCCCGAGGAACCAGGCGTGGAAGTGCATGTCGGGCACGCCGAAGCGCGTGGCCGGGTAGCCCATCTGGGCGTCGTGGGCCACGTAGACGAGGTCGCACCCGGTGGCCAGCTCGCTCCCGCCCGCCAGGCAGTAGCCGTGGACCTGGGCGATGACCGGCTTCTGGAGGTCCCAGACGCCCATCCACGTCTCGGTGACGTGGCGGGGCCACTGCCCGTCGCCCGGGGCGGTGTGGTGCGGGTAGGGCAGGCCCTCGTTGCCGCCGCCGAGGTCGTAGCCGGCCGAGAAGCACGTCCCGGCGCCGCGCACGATCGAGACGCGCACGGAGTCGTCGATGTCGGCCGCCTCGAGGGCGTCGATGAGGTCGCCCCGCAGCTTGTGGTTGAGGGCGTTGCGCTTCTCGGGCCGGTTGAGGGTGATGCGGCGGATGCCGGGGGCGGGATCGTCGATCACGACGAGGCTGTCGCCGGGCACGCGTGGCCCGCGACCGGACGTCGCGGGCCCCGCGCCGTTCCCACCACTGCTGTCGCCGGAGCTGTACTGGTCGCCGCCGCTCATCGGTCCGCCGTCCCATCGTCGGACGGGCTCGGCCGCGCCGTGACGACCGGGCGCCGATGAGCGCCGCCGAGGGATCCGTGCTGTCTGGTTCGCTCGCTGCGCTCGCTCACTTGATCGCCCGGGCGTCCATGTCGGACGAGATGCGGTCGAGCCGCTTGTCGGGGATCTCGTCGATCGGCGTGGCGACCTCGTCGACGGTCGGGCCGACCTGGGCCGCCAGGGGGGCCAGGGCATCGAGGTCGAAGCCGTACATCTTGGCGGCGTTGCCGGCCAGGATCTGGCGCATCTCGGCCTCGGGGGCATCGTGGAAGCGGGCCCGCAGGTTCTCGCGGGTGTAGGGGTAGGTGCCCTCGTCGTGGGGGTAGTCGCTCCCCCACATGAACTTGTCGAGGCCGATGACGTGGCGGGCGTCGGCGTCGGCCTGGCGGGGCTGGCTCACCCCCATCCAGACGTTCTGGTGGAAGTACTCGGTGGCGTCCTTGGGCAGGACGTGATCGGCGCCGTAGCGGATCTCGCCGGTGGCGCCCGTCTCCCGGATGCCCCGGATGGTCGTGTCGAGCCGCTCGAGCAGCGGCGGGACCCAGGCGCACCCGGCCTCGGTGAGGATCACCTTGAGACGGGGGAAGCGCTCGAACACACCCGAGAGGATCATCTGCACCAGCGGACGCTCGGTGTAGAAGGACACCTCGTTGATGTAGAGCAGCATCGACACGGGGTACGGCCCGTAGTCGGGGTTGCCGGTGCCGCTGTGCACGTTGATCGGCATCTCGAGGTCCTGGAGGACCTCCCACAGCGGGTCGTAGCAGCGGTCGTAGAGCGGCTTCACCCACTTCACGTCGGGGGCGATGTTGGGCAGCAGGATCCCGCCCCGCAGCCCGTGCTCCTTGATCCACTTCACATCGGCGATGGCATCGTCGACGTCGTTGAGGAAGATCTGGCCCACGCCGGCCCGACGCTCGGGGAACTCGTTGCACCAGTCGACGAGCCAGCGGTTGTGGGCGTGGACGCCGGCGTGGCGGTGCTCGTACTCCTCGTCGTTCGGCGGCTTGGCGAACAGCACGAAGCTGGGGAAGAAGGGCGGGACCGTGTTGGGGAACACGACCTCGCCGACGATGCCGTCCTCCTCCTGCTGGGAGTTGCGCATCTCGTTGTCCCAGTTGCGCAGGCGCCGCTTGTCGCCGAGGTCCTTGTAGGGGTTCTTGTACTCGCCCCGCCAGGCGTCGAAGTCGGGGACGAACTTCGGGTCGAGGTACTCGCGGTAGGCCTTGTGGCTGCCGCCGGCGTGGCAGTCCGCCGAGATGATCGTGTAGCGCTCGGTCGTGCTCATCGGCTCAGCCTTCCAGGTCGGCCATCAGGCGGGAGGCGACGTCGACGTACTCGTCGACCATCTCGACCACGACCTGCTTGGTCGTGCGGACCTTGTCCATGCGGCTCACGATCTGCCCGACGGGCATGCCGACGAGCTCCTTCGGGGGCGAGGCGCCCATCTTCTGGTTGGCGTAGGAGTTGAGGATGAACTGGAGCGGCATCGGCAGCGTGCCGGGCGACTCGGGGGCCTCCCAGGCGTCGGTCCAGGCCGTGCGGAGCTGGCGGGCCGGCTTGCCGGTGTAGGCGCGGGAGCGGACCGTGTCGGTGGACGTGGCCGCCAGCAGTTTCTCGGTGATGATCGGCGACGAGCCGTTCTCGGCCACGGTGAGCCAGATCGAGCCGGTCCACACGCCGGCCGCGCCGAGGGCCATGGCCGCCGCCATCTGGCGCCCGCCGCCGATGCCCCCCGCACCCAGCACCGGGACCGGGGCCACGGCGTCGACCACGTCGGGGATGAGGACCATGGAGGCGACCTCGCCGGTGTGGCCGCCGGCCTCGTAGCCCTGGGCGATGATGATGTCGACGCCGAGCTGGACGTCGCGCACGGCCTGCTCGACCCGGCCGATCAGGGCGGCCACCTTGACCCCCTGCTCGTGGGCCTGGTCGATGGCCGCCTTGGGGGGCGGGCCGAGGGCGCTGGCCAGCAGGGCGATGGGGTGCGACAGGGCGATGTCGATCTGCGGCGAGCCGGTGGCGGCGGTCCAGCCCAGCACGCCCGCGCCGATGCCGGCGCCGGACTCGAGCTCGCCCGACCGCGACGTCAGGTCGACGCCGTGGTCGGTGAGGATCTTGTCGACGTAGTCCCAGTGGTCCTGGGAGATGTGCGACCGCAGCTGGGCGCCGATGTCGCTGACGTCGTCGATGCCGGCGTCGCGGTCGACCGTCTTGACCGGCATCACCACGTCGACGCCGTAGGGGCGACCACCGACGTGCTCGTCGATCCAGGTCAGCTCCTGCTCCAGCTCGTCGGGGCTGAAGGCGAGGGCGCCGAGCACCCCCATCCCGCCGGCGTTGGTCACCGCGGCGACGACGTCACGGCAGTGGGAGAAGGCGAAGATCGGGTATTCGATCCCGAACCGATCGCAGAGTTCAGTGCGCATCAGGCGTTGGCCCCTTCTGCATTCCGGGCCTCGAGCAGAAGCTCCTTGGCACGCGGGTACTGCGCCTTGCCGGTGGCGTTGCGCGGGATCTCCGGAACGAGCGTCATCATCCGCGGGAGCTTGTAGCCGGACAGGAACTCGCGCAGGTAGTCGCGCAG
>DATHEV010000898.1:0-2335 GCA_035318405.1 Iamia sp. | reverse complement strand
CTCCAGAACGAGCTGTCGGAGACAGAGGACCGCATCGCCTACGCGCGGCAGTACTACAACGACGCCGTCAACCAGTACAACACCAAGATCGAGACCTTCCCGGGGGTCTTCATCGCCCGCTCCGCCGGCATGGTCCCGCGTGAGTACTTCCAGGCCGAGGGCGACGCCCGCGGCCCCGTGAAGGTCGAATTTTGAGCACCGTCGACGAGGTCCTCGAGCAGAACCGGGGCCGCGCCCGGCGGCTGGCCCTGACCGCGGTCGTGGTGCCCCACGCCCTGGCCGGCCTGCTGTTCCTCGTCGCTGCGGTCGTGGCCGGCAGCCCCCTCCTCGGCGTCCTCCTGGTGCTGCTGGCCGTCGCCGGAGGCGTGTCGTCCTACCTCGCCCTGCGGGCGGCGGCGCCCCGGATGGCCCTGGCCGGATCCGGCGCCCATCCGGTCGAGGAGACCGACGAGCCCCGGCTCCACAACCTGGTCGAGGGGCTGTGCGTCGGCATCGGGATCGAGCCCCCCCGCCTCCACATCGTCGAGGACGACGCCCCCAACGCCCTGGCCGTGGCCCGCTCGGTCGACGACGCCGACCTCGTCGTGACCCGTGGCCTCCTGACCCACCTGTCGCTCGTCGAGCTCGAGGCGGTGCTGGCCCACGAGCTGGCCCGCATCCGCAGGGGCGAGGCCATCGTCGGCGCACTGGCGGCGCCGACGCTGGGCGGCACGAGCGCGGCGGCGGCCGTCCCCCGCGCCCGCTTCGGTCTCCACCTGCCTCTCTTCGCGGCGCCGCTCACCCGGGCCATCATCGGGCGGGGCGAGCCGGTCGAGACGTGGTCCGACATCGCCGCGGTGGAGATCACCCGCTACCCGCCCGGCCTGGTCTCGGCCCTGGAGACGCTGGCCGAGGCCGACACCGCCGTGCCGGCCTCCGCCCGCCCGGCGGTCGCCCACCTGTGGATCCACGGGCCCCGCCCCTCGGGCCCGTTCGGTGAGGCCCTGGCCCGGGTCTACGAGGCGCCCCCGCCCGTGGGGCAGCGCATCGAGGTGCTCGAGGAGCTGTGACGGCACCGGCGGCCCTCACCTCCGCCTGGGCCTGGATCAACCGCACGCTCCTCCGCCAGGTCGTCGGCGGGCTGGGCCTGGCCGGGCTGATCGTCGCCGCCGTGGTCGTCGTCGGTGGGGGCGACCCGGCCGACGAGGCCACCGGTCCCGGCCGGTCCAGCACCACCACCGAGGCGACCCCGGGCGAGCCCACCACGGCCGCGGCGCCGGCGGCGACGAGCACGCTCCCGCCGACCACCCCGCCCCCGCCGCCCGCGGAGCAGCTGGAGTTCCTGCCCGAGGACCAGCCCGACAACGGCAGCGTGGCCCCGCTCACCGGCCTGCCCGTGGTCGACCCGGCGGTGCTGGGCCGGCCCGCCCTGGCCGTGAAGATCGACAACCTCGACACGCCGGGCGAGTCCGCCGTGCCCCAGACCGGCCTGGCCTACGCCGACGTGGTGGTGGAGGAGGTCGTCGAGGGCGGCATCACCCGGTTCGTGGCCGTCCTCCACTCGACCGACGCCCCCGAGGTGGGGCCGGTGCGGTCGGCCCGCACCACCGACGTCCACCTCCTGCCCATCCTCGGCCGCCCGCTCTTCGCCTACTCGGGCGGGAACCCCGGCGTCCTCCAGGCCGTGCGGGAGTCGCCGTCCCTGGTCGACCGGGGGGGCGAGTGGGCCCCGGCCTACGTCCGCCTCGGCAGCCGGCGCCCGCCCCACAACCTGTACCTGCGGCCGTGGGAGGTCTTCAACCGGTCCGAGGGAGGCAGCCCGCCGCCGGCGCTCGGGCCCTTCCGACCCCGGGGCACGGGATCACCGGTGGGGGGTCCGGTCCAGGGCCTGGACCTGGGCTTCTCCGGGGCGGCGGCCGCCGGCGTGTCGTGGAGCTGGCTGCCCGAGCACGGCCGCTGGGTGCGGCACCAGCGGGGCCGGCTCCACGTCGACGGCGGCGGGTACGCCATCGGGCCCCGGAACGTCGTCGTCATCGTCACCGACTACGTCGCCAGCCCGGCCGACCCGCGCTCGCCCGAGGGCGTCACCGTGGGCGGCGGCACCGCCGTCGTCCTCACCGACGGCAAGGCCGTCGAGGGCCGCTGGGAGCGGCCGTCGGTCGACGCCCCGCTCACCCTCCTCGACGGCTTCGGCCAGCCGATCTCGCTCTCGGCCGGTCGCACCTGGATCGAGCTGGTCAGGCCCGGCACCGCCACCATCATCCGATGACGGCGCGATTGGAGGGAGAGGGGTCGCGGTGGGAGCATGACGGCGTGACGACCCTTCCCACGGTCACCGCCGACGAGACCACGCTGG
>DATHEV010000897.1:0-5014 GCA_035318405.1 Iamia sp. | reverse complement strand
CCCTCGGCGACGCGCTGGTCGGGGCCGGCGTCGGCCACCGGGGCGCCGTTGACGATGACGGCGACGGTGTCGGTGTCGGTGACGCCCCGAGGATCGGTGACGGTCAGGGTGAAGGTGAGGGGCCCGCTGGCCGGGACGGTGAGCGTGGGCGTCGCCGTGTCGGAACCGGTGAGGGTGACGGCGGGACCGGTGGCCCGGGCCCAGGCGTAGGCGAGGACGCCGTCCTCGGGGTCGCCGGAGCCGGTGCCGTCGAGGGCGATGGTGGTGCCGGCGTTGGCGGTGCGGTCCGGGCCGGCGTCGGTCGTGGGCGCCTCGTTGACCGTGACGACCACGGTGTCGGTGTCCTCGACGTGGCCGTCGTCCACGGTGAGCTCGAAGGTGAGCGTCCCGGCGTCCGGCGCCGTGAAGGACGGTGAGGCGGTGGTGGCCCCGGCGAGGGTGACGCCCGGCCCGCCGGTCTGGGTCCAGCTGAGGTCGAGGACGTCCGCCCCGTCGGGGTCGGCCGACCCCGAGCCGTCGAGGGTGACGGTGTCGCCCGGGTCGACCGTCTGGTCGTCGCCGGCGTCTGCCGTGGGCGGCCCGTCGACGGTGACGGTCACGGTGTCGGTGTCGGCGTCCCCGTCGGGATCGGTGACGGCGACGCTGAAGGTCAGCGTCGCCGGGCCGGCCGGGGCGGTGAAGGTGGTGAGGGACGCGACGGGATCGGCGAGCGCGACGGCGGGGCCGCTGTCCTGGAGCCAGGCGAACTCGAGGCTGTCGCCGTCGGGGTGGGAGGAGCCGGCGGCGCTGAGGATGACGGTGGCGCCGGGCGCCACGGTCTTGTCGGTCCCGGCGTTGGCGACGGGGACGATGGGGCTGGTCTCGGCTCCCACCACCTGGGTGAGGGTGGGCGACGTCGAGTCGGTGTGCACGCCGGTCGACAGGTACTCGGCCCGCAGGTCGTGGCTGCCCTCGACGAGGTCGTCGATGACGACCTCGGCCCGGCCGCTGCTGAGGGCCAGGCTGGCGACGAGGCTTGCCCCGTCGAAGATCTCGACCGTGCCGCTGGGTGTGCCCGTGGCCGCCTCGACCTCGGTCTCCAACGTGATCGCTTCGCCCGCGACCGACGGGTTGGCCGACGTCGTGAGGGTGGTGGTCGTGGCGGTGACGGCACCACCGGAGTCGATCTCGAGGGCACCCGTGCCGATCTCGATGCCGGTGTTGGTGACCACCCGGACCGTGCCGGTGAGGTGGCGCCCGGCGGCGGCCTGGGCGGCCACGGTGACGAGGCCGCTGACCGACCACGTCGCGCCGGTGGGCCGGGGCGCCATGGCGTCGGTGATCGTCAGGGAGCCGTAGCCGGCGCTGGTGATGGCGTCGACGTAGTCGTAGGTCGTCGTCCCTCCCGGGACGGCGAACCCGTCGACCAGGACGAGCCACACGCCAGCGGCGGGGTCGTCGGCCGTGACGGACTCCTCGGCGTCGCCGTCGGCCGACGAGGCAGCCGTGACGCAGGTACCCGTCGTGCAGTTGTAGAGGTGCAGGTCGAGGTCGGCGTCACCGTCCGACGGGCTGCCGATGCGGGCGGAGATCTCGCCCGCGCCCGGGGGAACGAGCACCTGGTACTGCTGGTTCGCCCCGTTGGCGATGGTCGGCGTGCGGAGGATGGTGGAGGCCAGGGGACCGCCCTGGGCCTGGGCCGTGACGGGCCGTCCCAGGTTGGTGACCGTGTAGGAGCGGGAGGTCGGCATGTTCGTCGCCAGCGGCCCGATCACGTCGCGGCGGGGCGAGACGGAGGCCCGGGCGAGCGACGCCTCGACGGTGAAGGGCGCCGCGGTCACGTCCGAGGTGCGGCGGGCCTCGACCACGATCTCCCAGGTGCCGGGGAAGGCCCCCGCCTGGAAGCGGCCGTTGGGTGATCCGGTGGTGCAGCCGGCGCCGGCGTCGGGCGTGTAGCAGCTGGTGGTCGACGTCGGGTCCACGGGGGTGCCGTAGGGGTGGTAGCGGAGGAACCGGACCTGGCCCGCGCCGGGCGTCGCGCCGCCCCCGGTGAGCGACACCGACAGGGTGTTGTTGCCCGGCGGCACCTGGACGAAGAGGTGGCGGGTGCCGTTGCGGGACACGGTGCCGCTGAGGGTGGCCACGCCGTCGACGAAGGGCTGAGCCACGAAGGCGGCGTTCATCGTGGCCAGGTCGACGCCGGCGGTGCCCGGGTCATCGACGACCATCAGCGCGGAGTGGGCCCCGGCCGCGGTCGGGCTGATCCGCACCGGGAAGGACACCGAGACGTCCAGCGGGAGGGTGACCCGATCGGCGGAGGCGAAGGTGCCGTCGTTCCCGACCCACGTGACCGGGGTGACCACGGAGCCGGCGGGACCGGACCGGCGGGTGATGGAGTAGGTGCGGGTGACGGTGGATCCGCCGGCCACCAGGCCGTCGCGCTCGTGGATGCCGACGCCCCGGCCCGGGGGCGTCAGGTACGGCGCCAGGCCGGTGCGCACCGGCACGGTGGCGGTGATCTCATGCGGGGCGTAGCCGGCCTGGAGGCGGGTCCAGGCCCCGGCCACGTCGACCAGGCCGGTGCCCTGCTCGTAGGCCCCGACGCCGGCGATGGGGTCGGCGCTGGCCCGGATGGCGTCGCGCAGGGCGGCCGGGTCGGGCCGGTCGCCGCCGTGGGTGGCCTTGTAGGCGCCGATCAGCAGCGCCGCCGCCCCGGCGACCTGGGGCGCGGCCATCGAGGTGCCGTTGAGCATCCCGTAGCCGGGCGGGAGGGGGTAGGTGCCGAAGACGGGCGCCCCGCCCTGCCAGGCGGGGATGGTGGCGATGGCCGAGCCGGGCGCGACCACGTCGGGCTTGAAGCCGCCGTCCTCGCGGGGGCCGCGCGACGAGAAGGGCATCAGGGCCATGGCCCGGTCCGAGTCCGAGCCGTAGTTCGACTGCCACGTCGCCTGGCTGATCGAGGCGCCGACGCTGATGGTCGACGCGGCGACGCTCGGGTCGCTGACGGAGTTGGCCCCGGCGCCGTCGTTGCCGGCCGACACGACGAGCTGCATGCCGTACTCGTCGATGATGCGGTCGATCAGCTCGTTCCGGGCCCCGCTGCCGTCGTTGAGGGACTGGAGGCCGCCGATCGACATGTTGGCCACGTCCGCGCCTCCCTGCGCAGCGTGCAGGATGCCATCGGTGATGCCGCTGTTGGTGCACGACGAGATGGTGAGGCAGGCCTTGACGGCCATCACCTGGGCGCCGGGGGCGACGCCGTCCATGGCCCCGCCGAAGAGGCCGTTCCCGGTGGCGATGCCGGCGACGTGGGTGCCGTGGGCGGCGCCGGCGATGCCGATGCTCACGTGGCTGAGGGCGGTGCTGGCCGAGTCCTCGTTCGACTTGTGGGTGCCGACGACGAAGGCCACGCGCTCGTGGACCGGCGTGGCGGGGTCGTCGGTGCCGAAGTACCCGACGTCGCGGTTGCCGTCGGCGAAGTCGGTCATCGCCGTCTCGTCGGTGAAGTCGTGGTCCTGGTCGAGGTCGACGTACACCTCGAGGGTGGCCCGGTCCTGGATCACGCCGTAGGCCTCGCCGGTGGTGCCGTCGCGGTCGATGTCGCCGTCCAGCTCGCCCGTCGCCAGGTCTTCGGCGGTCTCGCTCAGCGCGCCGAAGGAGTACGGGCCATCGGTCGTGGGCGCCGTCCACGGGGCGGCCTCGGCGGTGAAGGTGCCGTTGTACCGGCCCGTGGTCTCGACCCACGTGCCGTCCGCGGCCGCCGGGGGGTTGGCGTTGAACCACTCGACGATCTTGGGCTCGCCGGCGGTGGTGGTCTCGGCCAGGGCGGCGCTGTCGAGGTCGACCCCCGAGTCGATGATGGCCACGACGGTGCCCCGGCCGTCGTAGGCCGGGTTCGCCGCCACGAACTGGGGGCCGCCGATGTCGCCGGTGGGGAGGTAGGAGTTGACCGCCGGCGTGCCCGCCCCTGGAGCGGGCTGCGGCGCCGGCAGGTCGGCGCCGGCCGGGCGGGGGTCGTCGAGGGCGATGAGGCCGTCGACGTCGACGGCCTCGATGGTCGAGACCTTGGCCGCGGCGGCGGCGTCCTCGGGGGCGAGGACGGCCTTCAGGTAGTCGATCTCGTCATCGACGATGTCGACCTCGGCGCCCAGGGCGCGCAGCTGCCGGGCGGCGTCGTCGACCCGGCCGTCCTCGGCGGCGACCAGCAGCGTCACGTCGTCACCGCGGGCCTGGGCCTCGGCCACGCGGGTGCGGTCCTGTTCGCCCAGGCCCTCGTCGGGCGTCGCGTCACCGGGGCCGGTCGGCTCGTCGCCGGGGTCGGTCGGCTCGTCGGGCTGGCCGTGGGCGGGCGGCGCCGGGTCCGACGGCGGGGACTCCTGGGCGGCCACCGCGGCGGGCAGCGCCGGCAGGGCCAGCAGCCCCACGAGCACGCCCGCCAGAGCGGCGCGGCATCGCCGCGTCGAACCGGTCACCTGTCGGTGGCGCATCTGTCCCCAACTCCCTGTCTGGGCCCGCAGGCCCGAGCGAATGGCTGGGTCGAGGTCCCGCCGCGAGGCCCGCCCGGCGGGGCAGGCTAGTCACCCCTTCGGGTCTCACGGAAGGTGGTGTGGTGCCGGTCTCGTGACTGCTCCCGGTGGTCGGTAGCGTCGGCGGCGTGGACGACGTCCGGGGGCCGATCGACCCCACCGCCGGTCGCCCGGCCCGCCGGAGCCCGGGGCGGCCGGCCCGGACCTCGACCGACGAGCTGGTCGCCGCCGCCCTGACCCTCGGGCTCGACACCTTCACCCTCGTGGCCGTGGCCGAGCGGGTGGGCGTGGCCGAGTCGACGGTCTACGGCTACGTCCCGACCCGGGAGGCGCTGTGGGCCGTCGCCGCCGCCCGGGTCTTCGAGGAGCTGGACACCGAGGCCGACGCCGACGGGTGGGAGGCCTACGTCGACCTGGTCGCCGGGCGCACCGTCGAGCTGGCCCGGCGTCACCCCGGGCTGCGCGAGTACCTCTACGCCGGTCCCTTCGAGCCGTCGACCATCGCCACC
>DATHEV010000896.1:0-5302 GCA_035318405.1 Iamia sp. | reverse complement strand
CGTGTAGGCGGTGCCGTTGGTGAGGCCGGTCACGGTCCGGGTGGTGGCGGTGCCGGTGAAGGCCTGGGCGGTCTGGGCCACGGCGCCGATGGAGGGCGTGACCGTGTAGCCGGTGACCGCCGAACCGCCGTTCGAGGCGGGGGCGGTCCAGCTGACGGTGGCCTGGGTGTTGCCGCGCACGGCGGTGACGCTCGTCGGTGCGCCGGGCGCGGTCGGGGGCGTCGCCGGGATCGGCAGGCCCCTGTTCTGGGCCGAGCCCCAGGTGAGGGTCCGCGACCCGTCGTCGAGCTGGAGGGTGAGCCCGCCGAGCGACCAGGTCGGGGTCTGGGCGGTGGCGCCCTGGGCCAGCACGGTCTGGGAGAACGAGATCGACTGGCCGGGGTAGAAGCCGTTGTTCGACACGACGTTGACGCAGCGGTCGACGGCCATGGTCGTCCACTTGGCGGTGAGGGCGCTGCCGGACACCGCGGCGGTCATGCCGTTGAGGCCGACGGGCCCGGCGCCCAGGGTGACGGCGGTGTCCGGGTCGGTCCGGGCCGCGTCCTGGCCGCCCTGGGCCAGGCAGTTGATGGCCGGGCCGTTGCCCCGGTCACCGTTGTCGGTGCGGCTCATGGTCACGCCGGTCGGGCTCGACAGCAGCGTGCCGGTCTGCGTCGGCAGACCGATCGGGATCACGGCGTCGGTGTCGTACTGGTTGTTGCGGATGCCGTCGATGGTCTCGGCGTACATGGCGCTGTGGCCGCCCTGGGGCGTCACCACGACGCTGACGGTCACCACGTCGCCCACGCCGAGGGTCGTGCCGGCGGCGACGTCGGCGCCGTTCACCTTCAGCTGACCGGTGACGGTGATGGCGCCGCACGTGCCGATGGTGCTGCCACCGTGGAGACGGCCCGACTGGCAGTCGGGATCCGACGGCTTGACCCCCGACTGCATGACGGTGAGGGCACCCGCCGGCGCACCCGGAGCGGCGAGGGCGAGCGCCCCGGCGAGGAGCGCCACGACGAGCGCGACGACGGTGGAGCGGCCAGATGTGGGCGCCATGGTTCCCCCCATGGGTCGAGACCGGACCTGACGACCCGTCAGATCCGTCGAGGACCATAGCCTGACCTAGGGTCGACGGCGATCTTGTCCCGCTCACGATCAGAGGTTCCGATGCAGGTCACCATGCAGCTCAGCTACGCCGGGGGCTTCAAGGAGTCGGCCCAGCAGGTCTCCGAGCTGGAGAAGGCCGGGCTCGACCTGGCCTGGGTCGCCGAGGCCTACGGCTTCGACGGCGTCAGCCTCATGGGCTACCTCGCCGCCACCACCGAGACGGTGCAGATCGCCTCGGGCATCCTGCCGCTCTACACCCGCACGCCCACGCTGCTGGCCATGACGGCGGCCGGCGTCGACGCCCTCTCCGATGGCCGCTGCCACCTCGGCCTCGGTGCCTCGGGCCCCCAGGTGATCGAGGGCTGGCACGGCGTCCCCTACGACAAGCCGCTGGCCCGGACCCGGGAGATCGTCGACATCTGCCGCAAGGTGTGGGCCCGCGAGGACCGCCTCACCGCCGACGGCCCGCTCTACCCGCTGCCGCTCCCCGAGGGCCAGGGCACCGGCCTGGGCAAGCCGCTCAAGATCATCGCCCACCCCGTGCGGCCCCGGATCCCGATCTGGATCGCCTCGCTCGGGCCGAAGAACGTCGAGGTCACGGCCGAGATCGCCGACGGCTGGATGCCGCTGTTCTTCCACCCCGAGAAGGCCAAGGACGTCTGGGGCGGCGACCTGGCCCGGGGCGCCGAGAAGCGCAGCGCCGACCTCGACCCGCTGATGATCAACGCCGGCGGCATCGTGGCCATCGGCGACGACGTGGCCTCGATCCGCGACTTCGCCCGCCCCATGATCGCCCTCTACGTCGGCGGCATGGGCGCCAAGGGCCGCAACTTCTACAACGACCTCGTCTGCCGCTACGGCTTCGAGGCCGAGGCGGCCGAGATCCAGGACCTCTACCTCGCCGGCAAGAAGCAGGAGGCGGCGGCCATCGTCCCCGAGGCCCTGCTCGAGGCCACGTCGCTGTGCGGCCCCGAGGGCTATGTGAAGGAGAAGATCGCCGCCTTCGGCGAAGCCGGCGTGACCCACCTCAACATCATCCCGGTCCCCACCGGCGACCAGACCCAGAACGACGTCGTGGCCAAGGTCAAGGAGTGGTGCCAGGACGTCTGAACCGGCCACGAGGTGCCAGGCACCTCGTGGCCCGTCCGGTCGGGGGGAGCCGTCCGTAGCCTCGACGTCATGAGCGCAGGCCACACCGTGACGACCGAGCAGGGCGACGTGCACGTGGAGGTGGTGGTCGACGGCCAGGTGGTCGCCGCCACCGACCGCCCCGTGCTCCTCGAGGAGACGGGCATCCCGACCCGCTACTACATCCCCAGGGCCGATGTCCGCATGGACCTCTTCCGGCCCATCGCCCTCACGACCGTGTGCCCCTTCAAGGGCACGGCGTCGTACTGGACGCTCGACCTCGACGGCACCGCCCACGACGGCATCGCCTGGAGCTACGAGGAGCCCATCGAGGCGGCGACCGGCATCACCGAGATGCTCAGCTTCTTCGACGATCGGGCCGAGGTGAAGATCGGCTAGGTGGGCCCGCGGGGCCGGGGCCGTGGCCGCCGCCGTCGCCTCAGTCGGCGATGTCGGTGCGGTCCTTGGTGACGTAGATCAGCGGCAGGCTGGCCACCGACACGAGGCCCTTCACCCACAGGTTGACCCAGAAGATGCTCCAGACGGTCGCCCAGGGGAGGCCGTCGGTGCCGAGCAGGGTCACCGGGGCGAAGGCGCCCACGGCGAAGACGATGTTGTCGAGCGGGACGCTGATGGCGTTCGAGACGAGCACCCGCAGCCACTGGAAGCGGCGGGTGATCCGGGTGACGAACAGGTGGTACACCTCGGTGTCGATCAGCTCGCTCAGCACCATGGCGGCCAGCGAGGCCAGGACGATCCGCCAGATCGGGCCGAGGATGGTCTCGTACTCGGCGCCCAGGCCCCACGAGGGATCGCTCTCGACGTTGGCCGTCCACCCCAGGTAGGCGGCGAGGAAGAGGTTCACCCCGGCGGTGGCGAGGATCAGCGCCCGGGCCGCCGAGCGACCGGCGACCTTGTGGACGACGTCGCGCAGGGTGAAGGTGATCGGGTAGATGAACGTGCCCATGTCGACGCTCTCACCCCAGACCCGCCCGATCTTGAGGCTGGTCACCTGGGCGATCACCTGGGCCCCGGCGTAGGCCGCGACCACGATCACCGCCACCCGGCTGATCGTGATGGTCCGCTCGGGGGTGGGCGGCGCGCCGATCGGCGCGTCCGTCTCGAGTGCAGTCACTGGTCTCTCCGGTTTTGGTGAGGCGGGTGGTCCGACACCGCCGCCGCAAGCGCTTCTCGCAGCCCGTCCATCCTGGCCGCGTGGAGGCCCCCGCCCCGCACCGACCGTCAGATGGGTGGCTTGCCCTGGCGGCCACGGGCGGCGTTGAGGATCTCCTTGCACGTCTCGCACACCGGGTAGCGGCCGGGATCGCGGGTCGGCACCCAGGACTTGCCGCACAGGGCGGTGACGGGCGTGCCGGTGATGTAGGCCTCGGTCACCGCCGACTTGGGCAGGACGATGTGGGCCAGCTTCTCGTGGTCGCCGTCGTCGGTGGTGCGCGTGTCGATCCGGGTGTCGACGTCGACATCGGTCTTGGTCGCGGGCTGGAGCGTGGGGATGTTCGACATGGCGATGGCAGGCGTCATGGACCGTCCAGCGTGCCAGACCGGCAGGCCTCTGCCACCAGGCGGACGAGGGTGCGGGCGTCGTCCTCGGTGGCGACGGGGTTGACGAAGGTGAGCTTGAGGGCGACGCCCCCGTCGATCCGGGTCCGGCCCACCACGGCCCGGCCGGTGGCGAAGAGGTCCCGTGCCGCCGCGGTCATGACGGCGTCGGTGTCGGGGCCGCGCCACCGGAACACGCACGTCACGGTGCTCGGCGGGGCGACCAGGTCGAGGTCGGCGTGGCGGTCGACCTCGTCGGCGGCGGCTCGGGCGAGGTCCATCACGTGGTCGACCATGGCCGCCATCCGGTCCCGGCCCACGTGGCGGAGGGCGGTGACGACCTTGAGGGCGTCGAATCGCCGGCTGGTGTCGAGCGAGCGCCCGACCAGGTTCACCACGCCGGCGGACACGTCGTCGTCCCGGTCGAGGTAGTCGGACTCCTCGCGCACGGCGGCGAAGGCGCTCTCGTCCCGCACCAGCAGGGCGCTGGCGGCGAAGGGCTGCCACCACAGCTTGTGGAGGTCGGCGGTGACGGAGTCGGCCCGCTCGATGCCGTCCAGCAGCGGGCGGTGGCGCTCCGACAGGGCGAGGGCCGACCCGATGGCGGCGTCGACGTGGAACCAGGCGTTCGTGGCCTCGGCCCGGTCGGCCAGGTCGGCCAGCGGGTCGATGGCGCCCAGGTCCGTGGTGCCGGCCGTGCCGACGATGGCGATGGGCTGGTCGCCGCTCGTGGCCAGTCGACTCAGTGCGGCGTCGAGGGCCTTCACGTCCATGCGGCCGCGGTCGTCGGTCGGGACGGCCACCACGGCCCGGTGGCCGAGGCCGAGCACGGCGGCGGCCTGGGCCACGCTGAAGTGGGCGCCGGCCGAGGCGAGGATGCGCCAGCGCCGGGCTCCGTCGGGGAGGCCCCCGGCGGCGACGTCGACGTCGATCTCGTGGCCGGCTGCGGCCCGGGCGAGCGTCAGGCCGAGGAGGTTCGACGCCGTGCCGCCGGCGGTGAGGACCCCGGTCGCTCCCGCCGGCAGCCCGACCGTCGTGGCCAGCCATTCCACGAGGCGGACCTCGACGGCGGTGGCCATCGGGGCCTGGTCGTGGGAGTCGAGCGACTGGTTGGTGGCGGCGATGGCCACCTCGGCGGCGACGGCGGCCAGCAGGGCGGGCGGGTGGAGGTGGGCGGCCGTCATCGGGTGCGACGGCACCACGCCGTGGGCCACGATCTCGTCCAGGCCGGGGTCGGTGGCGGCCAGCCGGGTCAGCGCCTCGGCGGTGAGGTCGGAGCGGGGGCGGTCGGGGAGCGAGGCGGCGAGGGCGTCGACCACGACGCCGACCAGGGCGCGCAGCCGCTCGGCGCTGGCCGGATCGGCGGTCAGGAAGAGATCGGCGAACGGCGACGGCACGGTCGCAGTCTCGCCGTGCGGTCGCGCCCGGGTCAGACGGGGGAGGAGGCCCGCTTCAGGGCGGCCTCGGCCTCGGCCACGAACCGCTCGACCAGCTCGGCCGCCGGCACCAGCGAGGTGATGGC
>DATHEV010000895.1:0-3509 GCA_035318405.1 Iamia sp. | reverse complement strand
CCCGTCCTCCGCCTCGTCACCCACCTCGTCGGTCATCGGGCTAACCGACCGTGATGTCGACGATGCCGGCCCCGACGTCGATCCAGTCGCCCACGGCCACGTGCACCTTGGTGACCGTGCCCTTCCACGGGCTGGTCAGCTCGGACGACGCCTTGTCGGTCTCGACCTCGACGAGCGGCTGGAGCAGCTTGACGGTGTCGCCCTCGGACACCAGCACGTCGGTGATCTGCCCCTCGGTCAGACCCTCGCCGAGGTCGGGGAGCGTGAAGACCTTGACCTCACTCATGACAACACCCTTCGGATGGCGGCGGTGAGCCGTTCTTGGTTGGGGAAGAAGTCGTCCTCGAAGTCGGCCGTGGGGTACGGCCGGTACTCCGAGGCGACGACGATCGGTGCCGCCTTCAGGTCGTCGAAGCAGGACTCGGCGACGAGCGAGGCGACCTCGGAGGCGAGCGAGCAGCGGCGCACCGCCTCGGTGACCGTGACCACCCGACCGGTCCGCGACGCGATCTGGGTGATGGCGTCGACGTCGAGCGGCTGGAGGCTGACCAGGTCGAGGACGGCGACGCCGATGCCCTCCTCGCGCAGGGCGTCGCTCGCCGCCTCGGCCAGGTCGACCGTCGGTCCGTAGGCGATCACCACGGCGTCGTCGCCCTCCCGCACGAGACGGGCCTGGTCGAGGGCCATCTCGTCGACGACCTCGGAGCGATCGACCGTGCTCCCGCGGTAGAGCCGCTTGGGCTCGAGGAAGATCACGGCGTCGTCGGAGGCGGCGGCGGCGCGGAGCAGGGCCCCGCCGACCGCCGCGCTCGACGGCGACACGACCCGGAACCCGGCCCGGTGCACGAAGTACGTCTCGGGGCTCTCGCCGTGCAGCTCGCCGGCGCGGATGCGCCCGCCGACCGGGATGCGGACGACCATCGGGAGCAGGCCCGGCATCTCGAAGCGCGTCGGCATGGTGGCGACGTGGCACAGCAGCTGGTTGAGGGCGGGGTAGATGAAGCCGTCGAACTGGATCTCGACGAGGGGGCGGAAGCCGTTGAGCGCCAGGCCGACGGCGGTGCCGACGAGGCCGGCCTCGGCCAGCGGCGAGTCGACGACGCGGTGGTCACCGAACCGGGCCTTCAGGCCGGAGGTGATCCGGAACACGCCGCCGAGCGAGCCGACGTCCTCGCCCATGATCATGGCCCGGTCGTCGTTCTCGAGGATCGTCTCCAGGGCGTCGTGGAGGGCGGCGGCCAGGTTGACCCCGGCATCGGGCCGCGCCCCCCGCTCCCTCTGCGCTGTCTGCGTGCTCATCGACGGGCCTCCCTGGTTGCCACGAACGTCTCCACGACCGTGTCGAACTCGTCCTCGACCTCGGTCTCCAGCTTCTCCAGCACGGACTGCTCCAGTCCGTGGTTCTCGGTGGCGTCGGCCAGGAAGGTCTGCATGGCGTCCTGGGCCTTCTGCTCCTTGACCTCGTCCTTCGACCGGTAGAGCGTCGGGTCGTCGGAGGTCGTGTGGGCCCCGATGCGGTAGGTCATGATCTCGATGAGCGACGGCCCCTCGCCGGCCCGGGCGCGGGCGACGGCGGCCTGGCTGGCCTCCCGCACGGCCCAGATGTCGTTGCCCTGCACCCGCACGCCGGGGAAGCCGTAGGCCTCGGCCCGCTTGAACACGCCCTCGGCCGCGGTCTGCCGGGCCGATGGCATCGAGATGGCCCAGCCGTTGTTCTCGCACACGAAGACGACGGGCGCCTTGAAGACGCCGGCGTAGTTCATGGCCTCGTGGACCTCGCCCTGCGAGGCGGCGCCATCGCCGAAGAAGACCATCGTGACGTTGCTCTCGCCCCGGAGGCGGCTGGCCCAGGCCCACCCGGTGGCGTGGGCGGTCTGGCTGCCGACGGGGATGGTGTAGGGGCCGTAGCCCTTGGCCTTCCAGTCCCACGGGGCGAAGTTCGAGCCGGAGTAGTAGGTGAGCAGCTCCAGCGGCGTGACGCCGCGGAGGAGCCCGACCCCCGGCTGGCGGTACGACGGGAACACCATGTCGTCGGGCTCCAGGTCGAAGGCCGCCCCGATCTGGCCCACCTCCTGGCCGTAGGCCTGGCCGTAGGTGTCGACGTTGCCCTGACGCTGGAGCGCCATGCCGACCACGTCGAAGCGACGGGCCCGCAGGACCGCCCGTGTCAGCTCCTCGATCTCGTTCATCGGCTCCTCACTTGGATGCAGTCGGTCGTGCGCACAGGTGCATGCGGATCCCGGCGGTGGTGGCCGTGTCGACCACCAGCGCCCGGCTCTGCCGGGTCCCGGACAGCTCGTCGCCGGCGAAGCGGACGCCACGGGCGTCGAGCGCCCCGGCGGCCGCGCCGACGTCGTCGATGCCCAGGGCGATGTGGTCGAGCCCGGGGTCGCCCTCGGGGTCCTCGAACACCTCGAACTCCCAGTCGTGGAGGCGGAGGTAGGCGACGCGGGTCCCGTCGGGCGTCGCCTCCGCCGAGGTCTCCTCGAACCCGAGCCCGTCGACGAAGGCGGCGCGGGCCTCGTCGAGGGAGCGGACCCGGATGGCGACGTGGTCGATGCGGGACACCGGAGATGGCTGCACGGGTCGCATCATGGACGGGAGCCCGAACGGGCGCTCCCCGCGTCTCACGTCGCTTTGTCCATCTCCACATCACCCGTCGTGTGATCGGCCGGAGCCACGCTCAGGACCTCGCCGCCCACCCGCACCGAGGCCACCGGGACCTCGGTCGAGCCCACGTCGACCCGCCAGCAGGCGGCGAAGTGGCCCGGCTGCTTCTCCTCGAGCGGCGGGGACTCGACGAAGCACCGATCGACCGCGATCGGGCACCGGGTGTTGAACCGGCACCCCACGGGCGGGTTGATCGGGCTCGGGATGTCGCCGGTCAGGGCCACCCGGTTCCGGTGCCAGTCCTCGGTGGGATCGGGGATGGGGATCGCCGACAGGAGCGCCTGGGTGTACGGGTGCTTCGGGGCGTCGAACACCTCGGCCGCCGGCGCCAGCTCGACGACGCGGCCGAGGTACATGATGGCGATGCGGTGGGAGATGTGGCGCACCACCGACAGGTCGTGCGAGATGAACAGGTAGGAGAGACCCAGCTCCGCCTGGAGGTCCTGGAGCAGGTTCACGACCTGGGCCTGGACGGACACGTCGAGCGCGCTCGTCGGCTCGTCGGCCACGATCAGCTTCGGGTCGAGGGCGAGGGCGCGGGCGATGCCGATCCGCTGGCGCTGCCCGCCGCTGAAGGCGTGCGGGTAGCGGTCGACGGCGGAGGCCGGCATGCCGCAGCGATCGAGCAGGTCGACGACCCGGGCGCGGAGCTCCCGCCCCTCGGGCAGCCGCTTGTGGACCAGCAGGGGCTCGGCCACGATGTCGCCGATCTTCATCCGGGGGTTCAGCGACGAGAACGGGTCCTGGAAGATCATCTGCATGTCGCGGCGCAGCAGCCGGAGACGCTCGCCCTTGAACCCGGTGACGTCGCGGCCCTCGAACCAGATCCGCCCGGCCGT
>DATHEV010000894.1:0-9596 GCA_035318405.1 Iamia sp. | reverse complement strand
ACCTGTCGCGGTGGGGGATGATCATCGTGCGCACCGATCCGGACGCGCCGAAGCACCGGGGCATGACCTACTTCGTGGTCGACATGCACGCCCCGGGCGTCGAGGTGCGGCCGCTCTTCCAGATCACCGGTGAGGCCGAGTTCAACGAGGTGTACTTCACGGACGTCCGCATCCCGGACGCCGAGCGGCTGGGCGAGGTCGGCGAGGGCTGGCGGGTCGCCATCACCACGCTCATGAACGAGCGGGTGTCGATCGGCGGCGGCATCCCGCCCAAGGGCACGGGCCTCATCCAGACCGCGGTGCGGGCCTGGAAGGACGCCGGCCGGCCCGGCGGCGCCGTCCAGGACGAGCTCGTGCAGCTGTGGTCGCGGGCCGAGGTGCTGCGTCTCACCAACTGGCGGGCGTCGCAGAACCGGGCGGTGGGCACGCCCGGACCCGAGGGCTCGATCGGCAAGTCGGCCTCGGCCGAGCTCAACAAGGCCATCACCGAGTTCGCCATCGACGTCATGGGCGCCAACGGGATGCTGATGCCCGGTGGCTTCCCGAAGGTCCGCCCCGAGCAGGCCCTCGACCTCTCGACCCCCCAGAAGGCGTTCCTGCGCTGCCGGGCCAACTCGATCGAGGGCGGCACCACCGAGATCATGAAGAACATCCTGGGCGAGCGGGTCCTCGGTCTCCCCGGCGACGTCCGCGTCGACAAGGACCGTCCCTGGACCGAGGTCCCGAGGTAGCGACCCCTCGGCGGACCACGAGGTGCCAGGCACCTCGTGGTCCGGTCAGTTGAGGCGGGCGCGCCAGCGGTCGGCCTTGCCGCGGAGGGCGTCGGGTTCCATGCCGGCGCCCCCGGCCTCGGCCAGGGCCTCGAGCTCGTCGGCGGCCCGGTCGAAGGCGCCGCTGCGGGCCAGGGCGGCGGCCAGCGTCCCCTTCTCGGCCACGGGCACCCCGGGCACCAGGGTGCGCAGGCCGAGGGCGACGGCCTCGTCCCGGTGGCGGGAGTCGGCCCGGTAGCGGTTGGCCAGGTTGGCCAGGATCCGGGCCACCACGGCGCGGGGGCCGATCGGTCGCAGATGGCGGTCCTCCCACGGCACGCCGTCGCCGTGGACCTTCAGGTAGAGCGCCTGGGCGTCGGCCGGGGTCACGTGCGGCCGACGGTGGAAGGGGTCGGCCAGCTGGGCCGGGGGCAGGGTCCCGTCGCTCACCAGGACGTGGCCCGGCATCCCGACCACGTGGGCCTCGACGCCGACCCGGCGGCCCACCTCGACGGTGACGACGGCGAGGAGGATCGGCAGGCCCCGGCGCCGGCGGACGACGTCGGGCAGGAGGGAGGCGGCGGGCGAGGCGTAGTCGGACGGGTCGCCACCGAGGCCGAGATCGGCGAGGTGGGCCACGACGCCCTCGACGGTGTCGGCGCTGACCCCCTTGGCCAGGTCGTCGAGCCCGGCCCGCACCGCGACCAGGTCGGTGCCGTCGGCGTCGGCCCCCACCGCGAAGTGGGCGGCGACGATGGTGCACAGCTCGTCGAACGGGAGCGGGGCCGAACCCGGCTTCACGAGCGCGGCGAAGCGCGCCGTCAGGCCCGCGGGGTGCGGGGGTCGGGGCTGCGGGGGGTCGGGATCCACGACGAGGGCAGTCTGCCCGTCCGGCCGGAACCGCGCTCCGGGACCCGACCGCCGGGTAGGTTCGGCCCCGTGGCCAGCAGCTGGGCGTTCCTCGACCACGACGGCCCGCTCGCCTTCGCCCACCGCGGGGCGCACCGTCCCGAGGGGCCGGGCGAGAACACCATGGCCGCCTTCGCCGCCGCCGTGGACCTCGGCTACTCCTACCTCGAGACCGACGTCCACCTCACCGCCGACGGCGTGGTCGTCGCCTTCCACGACGACCACCTCGACCGGGTCAGCGACATGACCGGCGCCATCAGCGACCTCACCTGGGACGAGGTGCAGAAGGCCAAGGTCGGCGTCGACGGCGACCCGGTCCCCCGGCTCGACGAGATCCTCGCCACCTGGCCCACCGTGAAGGTCAACATCGACCCCAAGCACGACCGGGTGGTCGACGGCCTGGCCCGGGTCCTCGAGGCGAGCGACGCCGTCGACCGGGTCTGCTGCGGGTCGTTCAGCGACAAGCGGCTGGCCCGCCTGCGCACCCTGCTGGGTCCGGGGCTGTGCACGTCGCTCGGTCCCCGGGGCACGAGCAAGCTGGCCGCCGCCGCCATCGGCGCCCCGGTGCGGTCGCTGCCGGCGCCCTGCGCCCAGGTGCCCACAGGGGTGAAGGGCAAGCGGCTCGTCACCCCCCGCTTCGTCGAGGCGGCCCACCGCCTCGGTCTCCAGGTCCACGTGTGGACCATCGACGACCCGGCGGAGATGACCGCCCTCCTCGACCTGGGCGTCGACGGCCTCATGACCGACGACGCCGTCGCCCTGAAGCAGGTCCTGGTCGACCGGGGCACGTGGGTCTGAGACCTGCGTGCGTCACCACGCGGTGGGGTGCTCGATGACGTCGAACCCTCCCTCACAGAAGGGGTCCGACCCGGCCAGGGCGTCGAGCAGCACCGCACGCCAGCAGTTCACGCCGTGGCCGGCGACTGCGCTGGCAGCCTCGCCCTCGAGGTAGCGCACGACCGCGGGCGACCCTCCGGCAGCATGCACGGTCACGATCTGGAGCCGTCGATCGACGAGCTCTCGCGCCGCCTCGATCCGGTAGAGGGTGCCCAGGTCGAGCATCTCGAACTGGAGTCGGAGCCCGCCGACCTGCTCCTCCGTCATCGTCTCGGAGCGCACGACCGAGAACGTGACGTCGATCCGATCCTCGCCCGCCACGATCTCGGCCGCGAGGTACCGCTCGCCGACCGGAAGTTCGTCGAAGTAGACGTGCCGGATCCGGCGACCGGCCCGGTAGGGCAGCGCCGACAGCTTCTTGAGGTTGCACCGGCCACACGACGGGACCAGGTTGACGCCGAGGATCGAGAACTCGGGGAACCGCGCCTTGGGCAGGTAGTGGTCGAGCGTCGTGGCGATGCCGGTGCCGCAGTACGGGCATCGCAACAGGGGCACGGCATCGAAGAGCGCGCTGCGCACGGTCGCCAGCGCTCGCCCCTCGTCCAGGGCCCGGAAGTTGCTCTTGAGGGCCTCCGCCTCGGGGATCGTCGTGGCGATGGGTGCGATGGGGTCGGGCCCGGGCACCGAGTACGCGGCGTAGGCCGCGGCGATCCGCGGCTCGGCACCGATCAGCGCGGCGCGCGCCGGCTCGGAGCGACCATGCGACACGGCCCGATAGTCCTCGATGTCCGGCCGACCTGGCGCCGGCAGCTTCGCCAGCTCCACCTACGGCTCGCCGAACCGGCCCAAGGCACCGAGGATGGCGCGAGCCTCCGAGCTCATGCCCATCGGGAAGAGGGCTTCCAGCTCGGTGGTCGAGAGCTGGTCTCCGAGCCGCTCCAGGATGCCGAGGAAGTCCGTCTGGCTGTTGTCGAGGTTGAAGACGTACCGCGTGAGGAAGCTGAGGTTCTCGCCGAAGGTCTCGATCTCCGGCGGGACGACCACGGTCTGCTCCGACAGCCGGCGGATGACCCTGACGTTCTCGCCCGGGATCTCCTGGAGCACGACCGGCGAGTGCGTCGCGACCAGCGCGAAGGAGTTCTGCTCCTCCAGGATCGTGCCGACCGCCCGTAGGAGGGCGGCCACCAGTGGCGGGTGCAGGTGCGACTCCGGCTCGTCGATGAGCACGAGCGAGCTGCGCTCCAGGCGGGCGGTCAGGTTCACCAGGATGTTGTGGACGATCTTGTGGCCCGTGCTCAGCTGCTCGTACCGCGCCGTCCACCCCGGGCTGGAGAAGTCGAGGGTGACACCCGCGGTGGTCGCGAACGATGGTTCCGAGTAGATGGTGGCGAGGACGGAGTCGAGTAGCTGTCGCCGCGCCAAGGTGGCCACTCGGTCGAGGGCCCCCTCGAGCTCGGCCAGCATGGTCTCCGACGACTTGATGGCGCCCGAGTAGGTCCCGTCGCTGTCGAACTGACGCAGCCCGAGGTACCAGTAACCGGCCGATGGCGCTCCGACGCCATCGTCGGGGGCCGGGACGGGAAAGTTGTCGAACGCCGAGTACGAGACGGCGATGACGGAGCCGAAGATGGGCTGCTCGCCGAGCAGCTCACCTGCCTCGAGGGCGGGTCGACGATCGACGTTCGCCGACGCCACGAGGGCCAGGTTGGCCAGCAGGCGGGTCTTCCCGGCGCCGTTGTAGCCGATCACCGCACCGACGCGTCGCGGCAGCGGGCTGTGCCCGTCCAGGTCGATCTCGAACTCGAACTCGGGACCGCCCACGCTGGAGCGGAGGTGGATCGACAGCGAGGTCGACTCGCCCTGCCTCCGCCCACGGATCAGCGCCGGGGCCCGCTCCAGGACCAGCTTGGCCGAGTCCTGGCGGGCCAGCGAGGTGACGAAGCCGGGGATCGCCTCCATCTCCTCCTCGGTCAGGCCGAGGAAGATGACGTCGTTCATCGCATCGAGGTAGGCAGTCCAGACCTCGCTGTCGAGCTCGAGGAGGCGTTCGTAGTACGACAGCTTCTGACCGAGCGAGTAGTAGCCCGGCGGGAGACGGAGCCGTCTCTTCATGAAGGTCGTGGTGGCCCCTCGCCCACCCGCGATCTTGACTTGATCGAGCACCACCCGGTTGCCCGGCTCCGGGAAGAGCGCGGCGTCGAACGTGGTCCGCAACCCCATGTCGATCCACCGTCGCTCGGGACGGAGCACGGCGACGGGGTAGGCCGCGCCCGGGTCGGCGAGGTTCCACTCCTGAGTGCGGACGAGCCTCATGATCCCGCGCCCCTCCCCGGGTCTCGCGGAGGCTAGCTGCGGCGGCGGACGCGCATGGTGACGGCGGTCTGGCCGAGGTCGAAGGCCGTGCGGAGGCTGCGCTCGAGGTAGCGGACGTAGCTGGCCGGCAGGTCCTTGTTGGTGAACAGGGTGAAGGTGGGCGGGTTGCTGGCGCCCTGGGTGGCGTAGAGGACCCGGGCGCCGTGGGGGCCGGGCTGGGCGGCCTGGGCCTTGGCCAGGACCTCGTTGACCTTGCGGGTCGGGACCCGGCGCCGGTACTGGGCGATGCTGCCGGCGAGGGCCGGCAGCAGCTTGTGGGTACCCTGGCCGGTGGCGGCGCTGATGTTGAGGATCGGGGCGTCGCCCACGAAGGCCAGCTTGCGCCCCACGTCCTCGGTGACCTTCGCCCGCGCCTCGGCGCCGAGGGTCTCCCACTTGTTGAGGCAGACGATCACGGGGCAGCCGGCGGCGTCGATCCGCTCGGCCAGCCGCTGGTCCTGGTGGGTGATGCCCTCGGAGGCGTCGATGACCAGGAGGGCGACGTCGGACAGGTCGACGGCCTGGAGGGCGCGGACCAGCGAGTAGTACTCGGGGCCGTCGTCGATCTTGGACTTGCGCCGCATGCCGGCGGTGTCGACGAAGCGGATCGGGCCGGCCTCGGTCTCGACCACCGTGTCGATGGTGTCGCGGGTGGTGCCGGGCATGTCGTGGACGACGGCCCGCTCCTCGCCGGTCAGCCGGTTGAACAGCGTCGACTTGCCCACGTTGGGGCGCCCGACGATGGCCACCGACACGGTGCCGGCGTCGTCGTCGGCCACCAGCGTCGGCTCGGCCGGCTCGGGTGGGGCCTCGGGCAGGACGGCGACGAGGGCGTCGAGCATGTCGCCGGTGCCCCGGCCGTGGAGGGCGCTGATCGCATGGGGGTCGCCCAGCCCGAGGCGGAGCAGCTCCCACACGAGGTGGTCGCGGCTGGTGCCGTCGACCTTGTTGGCGATCACGAGGACGGGCGTGTTGGTGGCGCGGAGGATCTGGGCGACGCGGTCGTCGTCGTCGGTGAGGCCGACGGTGGTGTCGATGACGAGGAGGATGGCGTCGGCCTCGCGGATGGCCTGCTCGCTCTGCTTGGAGACCTTGTCGTCGAGGGCCGTGCCGCGGGCCATCCAGCCGCCGGTGTCGACCAGGACGAACTCGCGCCCGTTCCAGTCGGCGGCGACCTCCTTGCGGTCGCGGGTGACGCCCGGGCGCTCCTCGACGATGGCCTCGCGGCGACCGATGATCCGGTTGACCAGCGTCGACTTGCCCACGTTGGGGCGGCCGACGATGGCGACGGTGGGCAGCCCGGGGCGGACCGGGACCTCGTTGACGGCGGTGCCGTCGTCGGGCTCGTCGCGGCCCGTGCGCTCGGCCCGGGTGGGACGGGTCGGGGTCTCTTGCGGGGTGAGGTCGGTCATGTTCGTACTCCAGTGCCGGCCAGCACCGGGATCTCGAGGGCGCGGCGGAGGGCGGCACCGTCGGTGGGGATGACCTCGACCGGGCGGGGGAGGTCGTCGGGCGTGGTGCCGTCGAGGAAGCGTCCGCCGGACAGGCAGACGTCGGGCAGCAGGTAGCGGTGGCCGACCGGCTCGGCGGCGAGGGCGCGGGCCAGGTCCTCCCCCACCATCAGGCCGGTGACGGCGACGTTGCCGCCGAAGTAGCGGTTCTCGACCGGGACGGCGCGCACGTCGGCCCGGCCCAGCTGCTCGAGCAGGGGGCCGACCACTCGGGCGCCGTACGAGCTGGTCAGCACCCCGACAGGGGCGTCGGGCCGGGGCGGGCGGGGGCGCAGGGCCACCGGCGTGACGGCGGCGGTCGCGCCGGCGGCGTCGGTCTCTCCGGCGGCGTCGGTCTCGGATGCGACCCCGACCACCGAGCAGCCGCCGCGGTCGGCGCGGTAGCCCTCGGCCGGGGCGCCGAGGTCGCCGGCCGCCTCGTAGCGGGTGGTGCGGCCCGTCTCGGCGGCGTCGGCCCAGGCGAAGAAGCCGGACTCGACGCCACCCGTGCCCTCCCGCGAACCCTGGAACTCGGCCTCGAAGGTCCGGGCCATGCCGATGCCGTCCTCGTGCATGGCGAAGCCCTCGTAGGCGTCGGGCTCGGGGAAGGCCCGATCGGCGATCAGGTAGTACTCGTCGGCGGCGAAGACGAGACGGCGGCCGAGCACCCGGAGGAAGCGCTCCTGGGCGGCATGGACCACGTCGATCACGGCCGCGGCCTCGGCCCGCGTGGCGGGCCGCATGCGGGCCTCGGTGTTGTGCCGGCTGACCCCGAGCGGCACGACGCAGAGCGACGCCAGCTCGGGGTAGCGGTCGAGCACGCCGGCCAGGGTGTCGGCCAGGACGGGGCCGTCGTTCACGCCGGGGCAGCAGACCACCTGGCCGTGGATCTCGACGCCGTGGTCGAGCAGGGCGCGCAGCCAGCGCAGGCTGGTGGCGCCCCGCCGGTTGCGCAGCATCGTCGCCCGCACGTCGGGGTCGGTGGCGTGGATGCTGACGTTGAGCGGGCTGATGCCCTCGGTGACGACCCGCTCGAGGTCCGCCTCGGTGAAGCGGGTGAGCGTGGTGAAGTTCCCGTAGAGGAAGCTCAGCCGGTAGTCGTCGTCCTTGAGGTAGAGGCTCTTCCGGAGCCCCGGCGGCAGCTGGTAGATGAAGCAGAACTCGCAGTGGTTGTCGCAGGTGCGGACCTGGTCGAACAGCGACGAGTGGACCTCGATGCCGAGGGCGGCGCCCGCCACCTTGGGCACCTCGAGGGTCAGCTCCAGCCCGCCCCGGCGGACGTCGAGGACCGGGTCGGGCTCGTCGGTGAGCCACCGCCACTCGATGACGTCGCGGGGCGCCTCGCCGTCGACGGCGACGATCTCGTCGTCGACGAGGACACCGGCCCGGTGGGCCGGCGATCCCGGAGCGACGGCGACGACACGGGGCGAGGACATGACCGATCAAGTGTACGGGCTATGTGGGCCATCTCCCCTGGTCCATCTCGGTACCGTGCGGCGGTGGCCGACCCTGCTCCGCTCGACATCCGCACGCTCGACCCCGACGACCTCCACCAGGTCGCCGATCTGAGCGCCCACTCGTTCGGCGGGCCCCGGCCCGAGCTGGAGAGCGGGACCGTCGGCATCGCCGCCGAGGACACGATCGCCGCCTACCGCGGCAGCCGGCTGGTGGGGACCACGGGCTTCCACCGCTTCGAGCAGTGGTTCGGCGGCCGGGCCGTCCCGTGCGGCGGCGTGGCGGCGGTGACGGTCGCGCCCGACCAGCGGGGCAGCGGGCTGGCCCGCCGCATGCTGGCCGAGGCGGCCACCGCCATGCGATCGGCCGGTCAGCCGATCAGCGCGCTGTACCCGACCACCTCCTCGCTCTACCGGAGCGTCGGCTACGAGATCGCCGGCTGGTGGGGCCAGCGCGCCATCGCCGTGGCCGACCTGCCGCGGCCGTCGGGCGAGCTGGCGTGGGAGCCCGTCGAGCCGTCCGACCCGGCCATCGCCGAGGTCGCCGCCGCCTCGGTCGCCGGGCGCGACGGCTGGATCATGCCGCCGCCCCGCTGGTGGAACAGCTGGGCCCACCGCCGCACGCAGAAGGGTTCGACCACCTGGACGTGGCTGGCCCGGCGGGCCGGCGAGCCCGTCGCCTTCGTCTCCTACGGTCACGTGGAAGGGGCCGAGCGGGCCCTGTTCGACATCGACGTGAACGTGATCCTCGGCGTCGACGGCCCGGCGCTCGCCGAGGCCCTCGCCTTCCTCGGCGCCAACGGCACGACCGGCGACCGGGTCAAGACGACCCTGCCGGGTGCCCTCCTCGCCCGCCACGTCCGCCAGGCCTCCCGCATCCCGACGCAGCAGGACTGGCCGTGGATGCTCCAGATCCTTGACGTGCCGGGCGCCGTGGCCGCCCGGGGCTGGCCCGCCGGCCTCTCGCTCGAGGTCGACCTGCACGTCACCCCGCCGACCCACGCGCCCGACGATCCCACCGGCGGCGACTGGGTGCTCCGCGTCGCCGACGGCCTCGGGTCCTGCGAGCCGGGCGGCGCCGGCGCCGTCGAGGTGGCCGTCACCGACCTGGCCGCCCTCTACTCCGGCCACCTGGACCCGGCCCAGCTCGAGACCGAGGGTCGCCTGGTCGGTGCCGAGGCGGCCCAGGTCAGCGGTCTCCGCGCCGCCTTCGCCGGGAGCCCCAGCCTCCCGATGTTCTTCTGATCCACCCTGCTCGTAGCCTGGACCCGATGGACGTCGAGCGTGTGCTGATCGCCGAGCCCCGGGGCTTCTGCGCCGGTGTCGAGATGGCGATCAAGGCGCTGGCCTGGATGGTCCGGGCCTTCGAGCCGCCGGTGTACTGCTACCACGAGATCGTCCACAACAAGCTGGTGGTCGACCGCTTCCGCGATCAGGGCGTGGTGTTCGTCGACGACATCGCCGAGGTGCCGCAGGGCCGCCCGGTGATGCTGTCCGCCCACGGCTCGGCGCCCGAGGTCGTGGCCGCGGCCCGGGCCGCCGGCGGCTACGTGGTCGACGCCGTGTGCCCGCTCGTGACCAAGGTCCACCACGAGGTCAAGGTCCGGGCGGGCAAGGGCTACCAGATCGTCTACGTCGGCCACGAGGGCCACGAGGAGGCGGTCGGCACCATGGCCGTCGCCCCCGACAACATCCACCGGGTCGAGACCCTCGACGAGGTCGCCGCCCTCCCGGCCTTCGAGGAGCCCGTCGCCATGCTGGCGCAGACCACGCTCTCGCACCGGGACTGGTCGGGGCTCCGGGAC
>DATHEV010000893.1:0-2844 GCA_035318405.1 Iamia sp. | reverse complement strand
ACGTTCACCCACGAGGTCATTGACTGTCGTCACGGCACGGCCTACGGTGCCGCCGCCACACTGGTGGCAACGGCGTGAGGGGAACAAGGTGGGAACGAAATTCCGATCGGCGCGATTCGTCGCGGGCCTGGCCATGGTGACGGCCCTGGTCCTGGGCGGCTGTGAGTTCGATTACAAGCCCGGTGCCAAGATGCCGCAGAAGCACCCGACCAAGAACGACCTGAGGGTCGGGGGCAACTGCATCGGCAAGGGCCTCCACACGCGGTACTGGGTCGGCACCGTCCTGCCCCGGCCGGCTCACGAGGCCGGGATCACCGCGACCGACAGCTGCTCCAGCACGAGGGTCAGGATCGGCTGGATGAGCGTGAACGGCCAGCAGTGGTCCTCGACGTACTACGACTCCACCGACGGGGACATCGATGGCACGGCCTCGATCATCGTCTCCACGGGCACCAACAAGGCGAAGAACTCCGCGTGCACCAGCGTCTGCGACACCGAGGAGACGTGATGGACGTCATGGATCATACGACGAGCCCGCCGCGCCGACGTGGCCGCGCCATCGTCTTGACGCTCGGCCTCGTGGCTCTGGTCGTGGCCGCCGCCATCGGCCTCGATCCCGATGACGGCGCCCCCACCGTCGCCGTCGGCAGCGGCGGAGGCGAGGTCCCGTACCCCGTCGTCAAGGTGGTGCCCACGGCCGACGAGCTGTGGGCCGAGGCGCTCGGGCTGCTGTCCTGCCTCGCCGACGGGGGCCACTCCGTCACCGCGGCCATGCCGTCGGCGAACGGCAGGGTCATCGACTTCGGCTACGCCGCCACCGCCCTCGACAGCGGCGCCTACGAGCGCTGCGGCGGCCTCACCTACGAGGGGCGGAGCGAGGCCTTCTCCGACCGGGGCGGCGCCGAGGAGCAGCGGAAGCTGCTCTCCCGGCGCCAGGCCATGGCGACGTGCCTGCGCACGACCGCCGGCTGGGTGCCGCCCGAGCCGGACCGTCCCCAGATCTCGGGCTTCCCCGAGGTGGGTGTGGTGACCCCCGTCGACTTCAAGATCCTGGAGAAGGTCGACGTCGTCACGCGGTGCTACCGATGAGCGCCCGGCGCGGGACGGGCCTCGCCCGACGGTGCACGCGGATCGTGACGGTCACGATGGTGGGCATCGTGGCCATCACCGGGGGGCTGCTGGCCCAGCCGGCGGCCGCCCTCACCCCCACCGAGAACTTCACCACGGCCGTGTACCAGGACTTCATCCTGCGCGACCCCACGAGCTCCGAGCTGACCTGGTGGTCGGCCTACATCGGTGGCGGTGGCACCCGCTCCGGGATGCTCACGTCGATCCTCAACGACAACGAGTTCGCCACGCTCTGGGCCTACGGGGTGCGCCTGTACTACCTGGAGACGGTCGATACGGACGACCCCACGCTGCCCACCGACATCGCCAACCTCCAGACGTCCAACGACTTCGTCGCCGCCGAGGTCTCCGTCCTGGCCGGCAGCGAGTTCTTCACCGACGCCGGGGCGACCAACACCGGCTTCGTCGAGGGCGTCTACGACGAGGTCCTCCTCCGGGCGTCGGACGCGCCGGGACTGGCCTACTGGGTGGGCCAGCTGGACCTCGGCCTGAAGACCCGGTCGCAGGTGGCGCGGAGCTTCATCCGCACGACGGAGGCCGCGTCCCGCCGGGTCGCCGGGCTGTCCGCGGCCGTCTCGTGCCCGGCCACCTCGCTGGAGGACGTCGTCGACCTCTCGGCCGGTTCGTACTGCATCGTGCTGGATCGCATGGCCGATGCCCCGGGCGCCTCGTACTGGAGCTCGTTCCTCACCGGCAGCTCCAGCCAGATGAGCTCGCTGTGGACGTCGCTGGCGGCGTCCGCCGAGTACTACACCAACGCCCAGTAGGCGGGCGGGTCGGTTCGGGCCCACCTCAAGAGCCGGCGGGTGCTGCCGATGGCACATCGGTCCCGATCGACTTTGGAGGTGGGCCGTGGCCCTTCAGGGCACCCTCGACACGTTCGCCCTCGCCGACCTCGTGCGGCTCCTGGCGACGACCAGCAAGACCGGAGAGCTGGCGATCGACGGCGACCGCGGCCCGGGTCGGCTGTGGTTCGCCGACGGCCAGCTGGTCGGCGGCGAACCGGCCGCCGATGACCTGGTCGACGTCGTCTTCGCCCTGCTGCGGGCGCAGGACGGCGACTTCGCGTTCCACGCCGACGTCCACCCCGACGACGCCCGGGATCCGCAGAGCGCCCTCGACGTCCTGGCCGCGGCCGAGGCCCGGCTGGAGGAGTGGCGCCCGGTCGAGGAGCTCGTGCCCTCGCCGCTCGTGGCCCTCACCCTGCGCGAGGACCTGCCCGGTGACGAGGTCACCATCGGCCGCGACCTCTGGCGGCGCCTGGTCGCCGTCGGTGGCGGCACCACCGCCGGGGCCTTCGGCGCCGCCCTCGATCTCGACGAGCACGCCACCGGGTACGCCATCCGCGACCTGGTCGAGGCCGGCCTGGTCGAGGTGGGCGACGAGGTGGCCGAGCCGGTCGAGCCGTCCGAGGACGTGACTCCGGCGGCGATCGCCGAGGCTGCACCGGTCGTCATCGTGGCCCCCGTGGTCGAGATCGCCGCCGAGCTCGTGCCCGAGCCCGCCCCGGCTCCCGAGATCGCCCCCGAGCCGCCACTGGCTCCGGCGGCATCGGCCGACCCGCTGATCGACCCGGTGATCGACCCTCTGGCGGAGCCGGACGAGCCGGTCGTGGTCCCGCCTGTCCTGGGCGTCGTGCCCGACCCGCCCTACAGCTTCGGCCGCTGGGGTGAGGGGCCCGTGCCCGCGCCCGACGAGCAGGTCGAGCCGGCCGAG
>DATHEV010000892.1:0-8787 GCA_035318405.1 Iamia sp. | reverse complement strand
GAGCGGCTCCTGGCGGTCGAGATGCCCATACCCACCGAGGTGGTCATCGTCGACGACGGCTCGACCGACGGGTGCACCGACCTCATCGCCGACCTGGTCGACGACGACCGGGTCCGGCTGTTCCACCAGAACCCCAACCAGGGCAAGGGAGCGGCGCTCGTGCGGGGCTTCGCCGAGGCCGGCGGCGACCTGCTCACCATCCTCGACGCCGACCTCGAGTACGACCCCGCCGACATCCCCTCGCTGTGCGGGCCGGCGCTCATCGGCGAGGCCCGGGTCGTCTACGGCGCCCGCTCCTACGGCGGCCACGCCGCCTACTCGTTCTGGTTCGTGCTGGGGAACAAGATGGTGGCGCTGTGGGCCAGCATGCTGTTCGACGCCTGGCTCACCGACGTCGAGACCTGCCTCAAGCTGGCCCCCACCCACATGTGGCGCGAGGCCGACCTGAAGAGCAACGGCTTCGGCATCGAGGCCGAGCTCACCGGCAAGCTGCTGGCCCGGGGCGAGCGCATCTTCGAGGTGCCCATCTCCTACAAGGCCCGCGGCCGCGAGGAGGGCAAGAAGATCCAGTGGACCGACGGCGTCGTCGCCCTCTGGATCCTGCTCAAGATCAGGGCCCGGGCCGGGAAGATCAAGCACTGATCTGATGACCGCTGACCCGAACTCGGGGGGTTCCGTGACCCCAGAGGGTCACGAAACCCCCCGAGTTCGGTCATCTGGCTGGCCGCCGTGGTGGGTGGTGGCGGGCCTGGTGGTGCTGCCCGTCCTGGTCCTCGTCGTCGCCCTGGCCCAGCGCACCTGGTACCCGACGGGCGACCAGGCCCAGGCCGAGCTGCGCATGCTGTCGCTCCCCGGCGACGTGCCCCTGGTCGGCGCGGCGGGGCGGATCATCGCCGACGACGGCACCCAGGGGAACCACCCCGGACCCCTGATGTTCTGGGCCACCTGGCCGCTCTACCGCCTGCTGGGCGGGTCGTCGTGGGCCTTCGAGGCGGCCACGGCGCTGGTCAACGGGGCCGGCTTGGTGGCGTCGGTCGCCCTCGTCGCCCGGCGGATCGGTCGGGGCACCACCCTCTGGTACGGCGCCGTGACGCTGGTGCTCGTCGGCGGCTACGGGCTCGACGTCTTGAGCCAGCCGTGGAACCCGTGGGTCGCCCTGGTGCCGTTCACCCTGCTGGTGCTGGCGACGTGGAGCGTCCTCGACGGCGCCCGCTGGCCGCTCGTCCTCGGGGTGGCGGCGGCGAGCTACGCCCTCCAGGGCCACGTGGGGTACGCCCCGCTCGTCCCGCCGCTCGTGCTGATGGGGGCGGTGGCCCTGGTGGTGCGGGAGCGGCCGCGCGGGCGGGCCGACCTGGGTCCGGCCCTGCGCCGGCTGGCACCGCTGCCGGTGGCGGTGGTGGTCGGGCTGGCGCTGTGGTCCGGGCCGATCGTCGACCTGGTGCGCCACGACCCCAGCAACGTCGACATCCTCCTCGAGCACTTCGGCGACCCCGACGAGGAGGTCATCGGCGTCGGCAACGGGGTCGAGGCGGTGCTCCAGGCGTCAAACCCGGTGGGGCCGTGGGTGGCAGCCTCGACGGGCGTGCGCGGGTCGATCCTCCCCGGCCTGGTGTTCGTCGTCGCCTGGGCGGCGGTGGCCGTGGCCGTGGCGGTGCGGCGTCTCGACGTCACCCTGACCCGCCTCAACGCCGTGGTGGGCCTGGCCCTCGTGGTGGGCACCGTTGCCGTGTCGCGGGTCTTCGGGGCCCTGTTCCTCTACACCTTCCGGTGGATCGTGGCGCTGGTGGCCCTGGAGGTGTTCACCCTCGGGTGGGGCCTGGTGGTGCTGGTCCGCGCCCGGCGGGCGTCGTCGCCGGTCGTGGTGCCGAGCGGCCTGCGGGTGGCCGCCCTCGGAGCCGTGGCGGTCCTCAGCGTGGCCACCGCCGTGCGGGTGAGCAGCCAGGAGATCCCCTACGAGAACTCGTGGCGCACCGAGGCCGAGCTGTCCCGCCAGACCGTCGCCGCCGTCGGTGACGGCACCTACCTCGTGCGGTGGGAGGACCCCGTCTACCTTGGCGGACTCGCCTTCGGCCTGGTCCTCGGGCTCGAGCGCGAGGGCATCACCGCCGGCGTCGACCCGACCTACCGGGCGGCGGTCGAGCCCCACCGGGTGATGTGCCCCGGCGACTACGACGGCGTCCTCACCGTCGTCACCGGGTTGGGCGGCATCGAGGCCTGGAGGAGCCAGCCGCGGTCGCGCGAGGTGGCCTACGCCGACATCCGCACCCCGGCCGAGCGCGCCGCCGGCGACCGCGACCGCGAGCAGCTGGCCGCGGCCCTCGCCGTGGCCGACCCGGCCGAGGTCGACGGCCTGCTCAGCACCATCGTGCTCGACCCCCGCCAGCCCGCCGAGGTCGTCGACATCGCCGGGCGCATCGTCGACGCCGGCGTCCCCTCCGCCGTCTTCGAGACCACCCCCGACCCCGCCGACGCCCCCACCGGCTGCTGACGCCCCCACCCGAACTCGGTGGAGGAGACGACCGGTTTCGGTCACCTATCCCACCGAGTTCGCAGAGGGGGCGGTCAGCGGGGGATGAGGGCGGGGTCGACGACGAAGACGGTGACGGGGGCGCCGAGGTCGAGGTAGCGCAGCAGGTCGTCGCGGATCGCCTGGGGGACCTTGGGGTCGAGGGCGGCGGTGAAGACCGTCTGGCGCCAGCCGGCGGCCTGGTCGTCCAGCCCGGCGTCGAGCAGGGCAGCGTCGATGCGGGCGGCCAGGACCTCGGCCTCCTGCCGGTCGGCGTCGGAGCGCCGGTCGACGTGGGCCACCGGCGTGGCCTCGTCGTCGGGGCGGGCGGCCCACGGCTCGATCGCCGGGCCGACGGCCAGGACGAGGACGGCGGTGGCCTCGTCGGGGGTCATGGCCCGGTGGCGCGTGCCGCCGACGCGGTGGCCCACCTCCACGCCGGCGTCGAACCCGGCTCGCTCCAGCTCGTTCACCAGGCCGAAGCCCTGGGACCCGATGGTGACCGGGTCCTCCCAGCGCACCAGGTAGTGCCCGTCGGTGCCCCCGCCGCGGACGTCGCCCGACCGCAGGGCATCGGTCGCCTCGTCGGCCAGGACGCCGAGGTCGTCGGACAGGTCGGGCCGGGAGGGCTCGGCCGACGGGGCCGTGGTGGCGAAGGCGGCCGAGGCGGCCACCGCGACCACCAGCGGGACGGCCACCGCCGCGGTCTGGAGACGGCGCCGACCGGAGGGGGACGTCCGGGCCTGCACCTCGGCGCCGACCGTCCAGCCCACGGCCACGAAGGTCAGGGCGGCCAGGCCCGTGACCCACAGGTAGAGGTAGTACCAGAGCTCGCCGTGGATGCGGCTGGCCGCCACCAGCCCGAGGACCAGACCGAGGCCGAGCACGGCGTGGAGCCGGCGCAGCGCCGGGGGCCCGACCCGCCCGAGGCCCGACCGGGCCGCGGCGACGAGCCACGCCGCCAGCACGACCAGCCCGCTGAGGTTCCAGGCGCTCGGCTCGGGCGGGGCGCTGACGTCGAGGGCGCCGAACCACTGGTCGAGCCCGTAGCGCTGGACGACCTCCTTGGCGCCCTGGACGACGCCGACCGGCTCGCCCTCGGGGTGCGACAGCGAGTCGCGGACCCGGCTGAGGTTGCCGACGCCGTTGACCTCGTCGATCACCGGCGGGGTCCACAGCACCAGCCCGACCACCACGGCGGCCACCAGGTAGCGGATGCGCCGGGCCCGGGCGCCGGGCTCGTCGTCGGCCCGGCCCTTCCAGATCCACCAGCCCGAGACCAGGGCCAGCACGCCGCCGACGCCGCCCACGAGGCCGAGGTAGGGCAGGTGGGTCTGGGCGCAGAACGAGCCGGCGGCGACGGCGACGACGAGCATCGGCGGGTCGTCGTCGAGCACCGACCAGGCCGCCAGCAGGAGCACGAGCCACCAGGTCACCGGCAGGTACGGGTTCCAGGGCTCGAGGAAGACGACGGCGCCGTAGGCGTGCACCAGCACGACGGCGGCGGCGCCCACGGCGACCATCAGGCGGACGCCGCCCCGGCGCCGGGCGATCCAGAGCGTCAGGCCGAGGGCCAGGGAGTGGAGGGCGGCGGCCGAGGCGCTGAGGGCCAGGGCGCTGCCGCCCAGCAGGCGGTACACGGGGGCCAGGGCCCAGAAGCTGAGCGGGCCGGGGTGGCTGCCGGGGTCGTACCAGGGCCCGATGCGGCCGGCCAGGCCCACGAGGGGGGAGTGACGGCCGCCCACGTCGCGGACCCGCAGCTCGGTCTGGGCCAGGTCGGCGATCGGGTGCCACTGGGGGCGGTTGAAGGCGACGAGGGCCGCCACGAGGGGCAGCGACACGAGCAGGTGGAGGCCGATCCCGACCACGAGGGGCCGGTCGAGCAGGCCGCGGACCCCCGTGCGGCGCTCGGCGGGCTCGGGGACGTCGGCCGGCGCGGCGGGGTCGGCCGTCAGGGCCATCGCTTGAGCAGCTTCAGCACGCCGAGCGGCACCGCCGACCTGTGGTGCGAGCCGTGCCCGGCGGCGATCTCGTCGCCGTGCCCGAGGTACCACTCGTAGGACTCGATCAGCATCTCGGCGTTGGACCGCGTCGGCTGCCAGCCCAGCTCGGCCTTGGCTCGCGCCGTGTCGAAGTAGAGCGACTCGGCGTACAGGAGCCAGTGATAGGGCGCGAACGGCACCAGGCCCATCCCGGCCAGGCTACGCATGGCCGTGGCGGCCGGGCCGGTCGGCAGCGAGCGGACCTTGGAGCCGGTGCCGGCATGGTCGACCAGGGCCTGGATCGTCTCCCGCATGGTGCCGGGGGCGTCGGCGCCGATGTTGTAGGTGCGCGGGCCCTCGCGGTCGCCGGCCCGGAGGATGGCGTCGGCCAGGTCGGACGAGTGCACGAACTGGTAGCGGTTGTGACCGCCGCCCAGCACGAAGACGGGGGCGCCCTCCTGCACGAACTCGAAGAGGATGGCCATGATCCCCAGCCGGCCGTGGCCCAGGATCGTGCGGGGCCGGACGATGCTGACGTCGACCCCGGAGGCGGCGGCCTCGTGGCACAGCGTCTCGGCCGTGAGCTTGGCCCGGCCGTAGGCCTCCAGCGGGAGCCCGGGCGTGTCCTCCGTGACCGGGTTGCGCTCGGGGATCCCGAAGACGGCGCTGGAGCTGGTGTGGACCACCTTGGCGACCCGGGCGTCCCGCGCCGCGAGCAGGACGTTGGCCGTGCCCACCACGTTGACCGACCAGAACAGCTCGTGGTCCTTGGCCAGCGGCACCTGGGCCACGTTGTGGAGGATCACGTCGACGCCGTCGCAGGCCGCGGCCAGCGCGGCGCGGTCGCGCACGTCGCCCACGACCACCTCGGCCTCGGTGGGGTCGACCGGCGGCTCGATGTCGAAGATCCGCACCCGGTCGCCGCGCGCCAGGGCGATGTCGGCCAGCAGCGACCCGAAGTACCCGCTCCCCCCCGTGACGAGATAGGTCCGACTCACAGGGCTTCACCCCGGTCCCGGCTCCAGCGGATGGCCTGGCGCATCCCCTCGACCAGGCTCACCTTGGGCGCGTAGCCCAGGGCCAGGCGGGCGCCGGAGATGTCGCAGGCGATGGTGTCCTTGAGCTCGCCCAGGACGTGCAGGGGCTGGACGTAGCGGTCGGCGGCCTGGAGGGCGGCGTCGAGCCTGGTGGCCACCTCGGCCCCGAACCGGGGGAGGGCGGGCAGGCTGCGGCGAGCGACCGGTAGGCCCTCGGCGGCCAGCGCCTCGCGGATCCCGCCGAAGATCTCCCGCAGCTCGTAGGGCTCGTCGTCGGCCACCCAGAACGCCTGGCCGGTGACGTCGGTGGCGGTCTCCGCGCAGAGGCAGGCGTCGACCAGGTTGCCGGTGTAGATCATCGAGCGCTGCTGGCGGCCGTCGCCCACCAGCGGGAAGCGGCCCTTCCGGATGGCGCCCAGGAACTGGGCCTGGCGCCCCGGTGCCCACGGCCCGTAGAACCACGGCGGCCGCAGGATCACGGCGTCGACATCGCCCTGCTCGGCCGCCCGCACCACCAGCGACTCGGCCTCGAGCTTCGACTTCCCGTAGCCCATGTAGGGGTTGGTGGGGGAGTCCTCGGTGAAGCGGTCGGTGGGACGGGCGTTGGCGCCGAACGGCGAGTTCGACGAGACGTGCACGAACCGGCCGGTGCCGCCGCGGCGGGCCCGGTCGAGCACCAGCTGGGTGCCACCCACGTTGACGTCGAAGAACGGGCGGGTGCGCCCGGCGGGGTGGATCACGCCGGCGGCGTGGATGACGGTGGCCCCGGCCACGTCGTCGAAGAGGGCGTCGACGACGACCGGATCGCGGACGTCGCCCACCACGACCTCGACCGAGGGCCCCGCCAGCTCGAGCAGCGGGGCCTCCTCGGCCTGGAGGACGAGAGCGCGCACGCGGGCCCGCTCGGGGGCGAGGGCCCGGATCAGGTTCTGGCCCAGCCAGCCGGCAGCACCGGTGACGACGACGGTGGGGGGGCGATCGGCGGTCGGATCCGCCGTCATGCCGCTGCCGCCGCTCCAGCCCGGAGGTGGCGCCGCCCGAAGAGGAACGCCAGGCCGTAGAGCACGGCGACGAGGATGAGCAGGGAGCGGTAGCCGGTGATGAGGGCCAGGTACTCGAGCACCCCGCCGACCATCGAGCCCAGCAGGTTGGCCCCGAAGGCCGTGGTGGAGTCGCCGGTGTCCTTGAACCGCTGGGTGAAGACGAGGTTGGCGGTGAACACGGGGGCGAAGGCGATGGACACGGCGGCCAGGAACCGGGGCACCAGGCTCAGCTCGAGCAGCATCTCGGGGGGCAGGAAGTAGGCCACCGCGAGCGAGGCTGCCAGCGCGATGTAGAGCAGCTCGGGCCGTTTGAACGTCACCCGTCGGGACACGGCGATGGCCAGCAGCACCGACGACAGGACGCCACCGAACACGAGCGCGTTCACGAACCACGTGGTGCCGAACAGCAGGGCGAACTGGACCACGTTCTTGGTCTCGAGCAGCAGGAAGGCCACGCCCATGAAGAAGAGGTCGGCGTAGCCCCGCATCGACTTCAGGGGCCCGGAGACGGTGCGCACCGCCACCAGCGACACCAGCAGGATCAGCGCCAGGCTGACTGCGTAGAGGGTCGGCAGCGATCGGCTCCGCAGGTAGGGGAAGGGGTGGTCGTCGGTCGCCGCCTCCGGGATCTCGCCCGAGGGCGTCCAGGTGCGGATGGTGGCGGTCTCGGCGCAGGCGATCGAGGCCGGATCGGTGCTGGCCACGAACCCGGTGAGGACCACTCCGTTGGGAGGCGGGGCGCCGACGACGTCCTGCTGGCACGGCGCCACCCCGTAGACGCCCTCGAGCATCGATCCGTAGCGATCGATCAGCCAGTCCTGGCGGTAGTAGTTGTACATCGTGAAGACTCCGCCGGGCTTGAGCCGGTCACGGGCGGCCTCGAGCGACTCCTCGGTGAACAGGTAGCTCTCCAGTCGGAGGGCCGACTGGCCGCCGATCAGGGTGATCGAGTCGGGCAGGGCCAAGATGATCAGGTCGTACTTGGTCTTGTTCCGCTCGAGGAACGCCCGTCCATCGTTGATGTGGATGTCGACGCGAGGGTCGTCGTAGGGCTTCGACGGGTGATGGTCACGACCCAGCTCGTAGAGCCGGGGGTCGATCTCGACGGCGTCGACGTGGCCGGCACCGCGCTCGAGGGCCGTGGCGACGTCGTTGCCGCCGCCGGCCCCGATCACGAGCACCTCGTCCATCGACGGCGGCCTGACCACGTCGTAGATGCCCTTGCCAGGGGCGAACTCGGGGGTCTGGTGGATCTGGTGCGGGACGCCGTTGACGTCGACCTGCAGCTGGTCGTCGAGGCTGGCGTTCGGTGCGGCCTTGATCTTGTAGTACGGCGACCACGAGAGGTTGGGCGAGAACGACTCGATGGCCAGGACCACGATCAACACGGCGATGCCGGCGATCTGCGGGAGGCTCGGGATGCGGGGCAGCACCATGGCCACGATCGCGACACCGGCCACGACGCCCCATGCCAGCGGGGGCAGGCGCAGGAAGCTGAGCGCCGAGAAGACGACGATGCCGAGGATGCTCCCGAGCAGGTCGTACTTGTAGGCGTCGAGGGCATCGAAGCGGGCGAAGGTCCGGGCCACGCCCTCGGCGATCAGGGCCAGCACCATCGCCGAGGCGAGGAAGATCAGCGGCAGCACCACCTCGCGCGGCGGACCGCCGGCGCTCAGGCTGCTGAAGGTGAACAGGCTCGGGTCGTCCTGGGTGATCTTGATCGGCGCGGCCGAGATGATCAGGACGAAGGTGCCGAGCACCACCGGCGCCCAACCCGAGAGGTCGAACCGGGCCCGGGCCCGCAGGAACCCGATGCCGATGCCGAGGAAGCTGCCCAGCAGGACGAAGTTGGAGAAGTAGGAGAGGTAGACGACGTTCGAGCCGGTCCAGCGGATCAGCGCCAGCTCGACGAAGAGCATCAGGAAGCTCAGGCCGACGAGGCGGACCCGATCCCCGACGACGCCGGTGTCGGCCAGGCTGCGGGCCCCGAACCAGCGTGGGGGGGCTTCGTGGTCGTCGGCCGAGGCCTCGTCGTCGGTCCGTGCGCTCGGCACGTGGCGTCATCCTTCGCGTTGGCGGCCCGGCGACGTTAGTCCGCACCCCTCGCCCGACCCGGAACCCCGGACGCGACGACGGGCCCCGAAGGGCCCGTCGTCCAAGAGCGTGGGCGCCGTCAGCGACGGCGGGATGTCACTCCGGCGGCTCGATGTAGATGCACT
>DATHEV010000891.1:0-7797 GCA_035318405.1 Iamia sp. | reverse complement strand
GGCCGTGCTCACCGCCACCGACCCCGCCCTCGACAACTTCCCACCTGGCGCCTGGCTGGAGCGCGAGGACTGGCCCGGTCCGGCCATGGTCGACACCGAGCCCGAGTCGGGGCAGATACCGGTGGCGTTCTCCACCTACGGCGTGGCCGGCTACCCGTTCCTCGTGGCCATCGACGCCGACGGCAACGTCGCCGCCCGCACCTCGGGCGAGCTGGGCGAGGACGGCCTCCGCGACTTCTTCGCCCAGGTCGCCCCGGACACCTGAGCGCGAGGCACGGACACATGGTGCCAGGCACCATGTGTCCGCCGGTCACTCGGTGCCAGGCACCGAGTGTCCGCCGGATCTGATCGCCAGTTCGGGTCAGGGGGGCGAGATCTCGGCGGCGCGGCGCTCGAGGTGGCGGCGCTCGGCGGGGTTGCGGGCCAGCTCGGCGGCGCGAGTGAAGGCGACGGCCGCGGCGTCGACCTCGCCGGTGCGGGCCAGGAGCTCGGCCCGGGCGGCGTGGTACAGGTGGTAGTCCTCCAGGCCCTCGATCGCTTCCAGCAGCACCAGCCCGGCCGCCGCCCCCTCGGCGAAGCCCACCGCCACCGCCCGGTTGAGGGCCACGACCGGCGTCGGCAGGACGACGACCAGCTGGGCGTAGGCGGCGGCGATCGCCCGCCAGTCGGTGGCCTCGGGGCTGGGTGCGTTGGCGTGGAGCCCGGCGATGACGGCCTGGAGCTGGTACGGCCCCGGGTCCAGACGCACGAGGGCGCGCGAGAGCAGGGCGTTGGCCTCGATGATGCCGTCGCGGTCCCAGAGCGACCGGTCCTGGTCGTCGAGCAGCACCAGCTCGCCGTCGGGACCGGCCCGCCCCGCCGTCCGGGACCGGTGGTACAGCTCGAGGGCGAGCAGGCCCTCCACCTCGGCCCGGCCGGGCAGGAGGTCGAGCACCAGCCGGGTCAGCCGGACGGCCTCGTCGGCCAGCTCGACGCGCAGCGGCCCGCCGGCCGCGCCCCGCGACAGGTACCCCTCGTTGAAGACGAGGTAGAGGACGCCCAGGAGGGCGCCCACCCGCTCCTCCAGGTCCTCGGGGATGGAGAGCGGGATGCCGGCGTCGCGGATCTTGTGCTTGGCCCGGACGATGCGCTGGGCCAGGGTCGCCTCCGGGAGGAGGAAGGCGGCGGCCACCTCGGCGGTCGTGAGCCCGCCGACGAGCCGCAGCGTCAGCGCCACCTGGGCCTCCGGGTCGAGGGCGGGGTGGCAGCAGAGCAGCACCAGGCGGAGCTGCTCGTCGCCCACGTCGGCACCGGTGTCATCGACCAGGCCGACCGGGGCGACATCCGGCCCGCAGGACACCAGGCCCGGTGCCGCCGCCCGCAGCCGGCGCTCGTCGACCTCGGCCCGACGCAGCCGGTCGATCGCCTTGCGCCGGGAGACGCTCATGAGCCACCCGGCAGGGTTGGCCGGGATGCCCCGCTCGGGCCACGTCCGGGCCGCCTCGACCAGGGCGTCCTGCACGGCGTCGTCGGCCAGCCCGACGTCGCCGACCCGGCGGGCGAGGAGGGCGAGCACCCGCCCGCCCTCGGTGCGCGCCAGCCGGTCGAGCGCGTCCTCGACCGACGGCGCGCCCGGGCTCACCCGGCGTCGGGGCGGAAGGCGAGCGGTCGCACCTCGTAGGAGCCGTCGGGGAGCGGGATCTGCCGCGCCAGCGACAGGGCCTCGTCGAGGTCGGCGGCGGCGACGACGTAGTACCCGCCGAGCTGCTCCTTGGTCTCGACGAAGGGTCCGTCGGTGACGGTGAGCTCGCCCCCGTCGGTCCGGCGCAGGGTCGTGGCCGTGGTGGTCGGCTGGAGGCTCCCGCCGGAGATCCAGTGGCCCCCGTCGATGAGCATCTGGTTGTAGGCGAAGAACTCGGCCATGCGGGCGTCGAACTCTGGCGTGCCCGGGGTGGACGGGGCGTCCGCCGTCTCCGGCCTGTGGATGAGGATCATGTAGTCCATCGGGACCTCCGTGTCGGGAGTGGGCCGACCCGGTGGCCGGCCCTCATCCCGATGACGCAGCGATCGACCGAGATCGACAGCGCTCCGGCGGAATTCTTAGCCGCGACCGCGGTTGGCGCGGGCCCGGCGGGCGAGCGAGTCGATCGACACGGCCAGCAGGAGCACGGCGCCGGTGACGATGTAGCGCACCGAGGAGTCGACCCCGATGCGGTTGAGCCCGCTGGTGATCATGGTGAGCACCAGGACGCCGAGCATCGACGAGTAGGCCGAACCCCGGCCGCCGAAGAGGCTGGTGCCACCGATGACGGCGGCGGCGATGGCCGTGAGGTTGACGTCCCGGCTGCCGCTGGCCTGGGAGACCGAGGTCAGCTTGCCCATGAACATCAGGCCGCCCAGGGCGGCGAAGCCTCCGGTGAGGGCGAACGCCGACACGTAGACCCGGTCGACCTTGATGCCCGACCGGCGGGCCGCCTCGACGTTGCCGCCCACCGCGGTCAGGTGCCGGCCCCACCGCGACCGGCGCAGGAGGATGTCCATGCCGACGACGAGGGCGGCGAAGAACACCACGCTGTAGCCCAGCCCCCGGCCGACGTTCAGGTAGTACACGAGGTAGCCGAGCCCGACGAGCAGGGCGGCGGTCTTCATCGCCACCACCGTCGGGGTCTGGGCCGAGAGCCCGGCGGCCTTGCGGGAGCGGATCTCGAGCAGCCGCGACGCCAGGTAGGCCACCGTCACCAGGGCCACCAGCGCATACGACGCCGCGTCGCCGAGGAACTTCGAGCGGGCGAACTGGGCCAGACCGGACTCGCGCGGGATGTTGATGGTGCCGTCGTCGCCCAGCACCGCGAGCTGGACGCCCTGGAACGCCAGCAGCCCGGCCAGCGTGATGACGAAGCTGGGGACCCCGACCCGGGTGAAGAGCAGGCCGTACACCAGCCCGATGACGACACCCGTGACGATGCCGACGCCGATGCCGGCGATGAGGGGCCAGTCCTGGTTGACGAAGAGGACGGCGGTGATGGACGCCGACAGGCCGCTGACCGAGCCCACCGACAGGTCGATCTCGCCGAGCAGCAGCACCAGCACGATGCCGAGCGAGATGAGGCCGTAGGGCACGGCCGTCAGGGTGATGTTCACCAGGTTCGACGACGACAGGTACGTCTGGTCCTGGACGTAGAAGATGATGGCGATGGCGACGATGCCGAGCACCACCGGCACGTTGCCCAGGTCGCCCCCCGCCATCCGCTGGCGGAAGTCGAGGAAGGCACCCGCCAGACCCTCGCGGTTCAGCAGGCGCTCGTCGTCGCGGTCCGCCGGGCCGCGGGGCCCGGCGACCTCGGCGATGTCGGCGGCCGCCTCGGCCACCGCCTTGACCAGGTCACTCATCGGTGCTCCACCACGTCGTGGGAGATCTGCGGCCGGGTCGCGTCCGGCGGGCACCGACGAGCGCCGACGGCTTCGCCGCCGGAGAGACAGCCGTGCGGCCTGGTTCGCTCGCTTCGCTCACTCATCGGGGCTGATCTCCTTGTCGAGGGACGGTCCCGCAGAGGGCCCCGCGGCTGACCCGGCGGCGGGTGCCGCGGCCGGGGGGCGGTGCGCCGCCGCCCGGGCCGAGACGACGTTGTCATCGGCACCGGTGATGGCGGCCACCAGCTGCTCGGCGGTGGCATCGCCGCCGAGGTCGACGGCGTTGCGGCCCAGGCGGAGGACGACGACCCGGTCGGCCACGGCCTGGACGTCGGCCATGTTGTGGGTGATCAGGACCACGCCCAGGCCCTGGTCCCGGAGACGCTCGATCAGGTTGAGGACCTCGGCCGTCTGCGCCACCCCGAGGGCGGCCGTGGGCTCGTCGAGCATCACCACGCGGGGCTGGCCGACGAGGCTGCGGGCGATGGCCACGGTCTGGCGCTGGCCACCCGACAGCCCGGCGACGGGGATGCGGACCGACGGGATCTTGGCCGAGAGCTGCTTGAGCAGCCCCCACGCCTCGCGCTCCATGTCGACCTCGTCGAGCACACCCGTCCTGGTGCGCTCCTGGCCGAGGAAGAGGTTGGCCACCACGTCGAGGTTGTCGCAGAGGGCCAGGTCCTGGAACACGGTGGCGATGCCGGCGGCCTGGGAGGCCCGGGGGTGCGGGAGGTGCACCGGCCGGCCCGCCACCTGGATCGACCCCGAGTCCGGCTGGTGGACACCGGCCAGCACCTTCGCCAGCGTCGACTTGCCGGCGCCGTTGTCGCCCACGAGGGCCACGACCTCCCCGGCGCTGACGTCGAAGTCCACGTCGGAGAGGGCCTGCACCGAGCCGAACCGCTTGGTGATGCCCTCCATGACCACCACGGGATCGCCGCCCCGTGGTGGCCCGTCGGTCTTGCTGAGGGTGGGCACGGCGGGCGTCAGGCCTCGAGCCCGGCCTCGGCGCAGGCGTCGGCGTAGTCGGCGGTGCAGATGTCCTCGACCTTGTAGAGGCCGTCGGCCACCACGGTGTCCTTGATGGTGTCGACGGTGACCACCACCGGATCGAAGATGAACGACTTCACGCCCTGGAAGTCGGTGGTGCCGGTGACATCGTCACCGTTGACGATCTTCACGGCCGTCTCGGCGGCCGTCTCGGCCTCGATCGGGTACGGCTTGTTGATCGTCATGTACTGCTCGCCGGCGACGATGCGCTGGATGGCGGCCAGCTCGGCGTCCTGGCCGGTGACCGGCGGAAGCGAGCTGGCGTCGAGGCCGGCCTCGGTGAGGGCGGCGATGACGCCACCGGCCTGGCCGTCGTTGGCGGCGTAGACGCCGGCCAGCGAGGACGGATCGTCGAGGGTGTCGAGCTGGTCGCTGGTGAAGGTCTGGGCGTTGTCCGCGCTCCAGTCGGGGTTGTCGTACTCGGCGACGATGGTCAGGCCGCTGTCGTCGAGGACGCTGTGGGCGCCCGTCTTGAACTGGGCGGCGTTGGGGTCGTCGGGCGAGCCGTTGAGCATGAGGATGTCGCCCTCGCCCCCGGTCGCCTCGACCAGGGACTCGGCTTGCAGCTGGCCGACCGTCTCGTTGTCGAAGGACAGGTAGTAGTCGGCGCCCTCGATGAAGCGGTCGTAGGCGATGACCGGGATCTCGGCCTCCTGGGCGTCGGCCACCTTGGCCGCGGCCGCCTCGCCGTTCACCGGGTCGAGGACGATGGCGTCGACCTCCTGGGAGATGGCGCTGTCGACCTGGTCGGCCTGCTTGTCCTCGTCCTGGTCGGCGTTGAAGTAGACGACCTCGCAGTCGTCGCAGAGCTCGGCGACCTTGTCCTCGAACAGCGGACGGTCGAAGGCCTCGTAGCGCGTGGTCTGCGACTCGGGCAGCAGGAGGGCGATCTTCTTGCCGCCGTCACCGCTCTCGTCGTTGGCACCGCAGGCGGCGAGGCTGCCGACCGCCAGGAGCACGGTGGCCAGGATGGCCACGCGTCGAGCACTCATCATCGATCCCCCAGAGGGGTCACGGACCGGGCGGGGGCCATCGGTCCTGGGTCACCGGTCACGTTCGCGGATGTGACGGTTGTCGTCAAGAGGTGAACACTAGATCGCAACGGTCACACCGTTTCGGCTCGTAGTCTTCGAGACTTGACCGATCTGGCCGATGGGGCCACCCTGTCGCCCATGTCGCCCGCCCCGCCGACGCCGTCCGGCACCGCGCCGGGGTCGGTGACGTCGCTGCGCACGGCCAACCAGCGCCGGGTCATCGCCGTCCTGCGCGACCGGCCGGGCCCGGCCGAGGTCACCCAGGCCGCCATCGCCCGGGCCACCGGGCTGGCCCCGGCGACGGTGTCCAACATCGTCCGGGAGCTGGTGGCCGCCGACATCGTCGAGACCACGGCCGGCGCCGGGCGCCGGGGCACCGCGGTCCGGATCTCCCGCCGGGCCGGCACCATCGCCGGGATCGACGTGGGCCACAGCCACCTCCGGGTCGCCCTCGGCGACATGGGCGGCACCATCGTCGGCGAGGCCCGCCAGCGCCTGGCGCCGACCCACGCCCTCGACGAGGCCCTCGACGCCATGGAGGCGATGCTCGACCGGCTGCTGGCCGACCTCGGCCAGGACCGCTCCGCCGTCGTGGCCGTCGGGATGGGCCTGCCCACGCCCATCGAGGCGGCCGGGCGCATCACCGACGCCTCGATCCTCCCGGGCTGGGTGGGCGTCGACCCCGCCGCCGTCGTCGGCCGCCGGCTCGACCGCACCGTCCACGTCGACAACGACGCCAACCTCGGCGCCCTGGCCGAGCACCGCTGGGGCGCAGGCCGGGGCCACCGGTGCATGGCCTACGTCAAGGTCTCGTCCGGGGTCGGCTGCGGCCTGGTGTTCGACGGCGTCGTGTTCCGGGGCGGCACCGGCATGGCCGGCGAGCTGGGCCACCTCACCATCGACGACGACGGCCCGCTCTGCCGCTGCGGCGGACGGGGCTGCCTGGAGGCCTACTGCTCGATCGCCACGGTGCGGGCCCTGCTGGCCGACCAGCTCCCCGGCGCCGATCTGCCCGAGATCGTGCAGGCCGCCACGCGGGGCAACGCCGCCGCCCTGCGCGCCATCGAGGACGCCGGCCACCACCTCGGCTGGGGCATCGCCCACCTGGCCAACCTGATCAACCCGACCCGCATCGTGATCGGAGGCGATCTGGCCCAGGCCGGCGACCTCCTGCTCGACGCCGTCGGCGTGGCCCTGCGCCGGCGCACGCTCGCCGGCGTGGGCTCGTCGGTGTCGCTCCGGGCCTCGGCCCTCGGCGGCCGGTCCTCGGTGGTCGGCGCCATGCTCCTCGCCATGGGCGCCAGCGAGCTCGCCCCCGGCGGCAGCACCTCGGTCCCCGGCACATCGGAATTGCCTGTCGACAATTGAAAGGGGCTGAAATAGTCTGACGGGTATGACACGATCGAGGCTTGGCCTCCGCGCTCTCGGACCCAACCTGGTGCTCGTCGCCATCGCCCTGGCCGGGTGCTCGGATGACGGGACGGCCGAGGACGCGCTCCGGGACGCCACCGCCGGCGACTGCCTCGCCGCCCCCGAGGAGCTCGACGACGACTTCGAGGTCGTCGCCTGCGGCGAGTCGGCCGACTACGAGGTCCTGAAGGCCGTCGCCGAGCCCCCGCCCGACGATCCCACCGGCGAGGCGCCCACGCCCTGCGACGACGACCAGGCCTACGACTACGGCCTCTCACTCACCCAGGGTGACCCGTGGTCCCTCTGCCTCCAGCAGCTGCCCGACGAGGGGGAGTGCGTGTACCAGGGCCGCTACATCGCCTGCGAGGACGGCGGTGGCAACATCGTCGACGCCGTCCTCCCGGACACCACCGACCCCGCCGGCTGCCCGACGCCCACCGGCCAGAGCCGGGTGTACGAGGACGACGAGGTCGTCGTCTGCCTGAGCGCCAACGAGGTCTGAGACGCTTCGCCGCCTGACCCCCGTCGGGTCAGCGGCGGACCGCGGTCTCGACCTCGGCGATGGCGCAGACGAGGGCGGTCCGGCCGACGAGGTCGGCATCGGGGCCGCTCACGACGGCCACGTCGGTGAGGTCGTCGACGACCACGCCCAGGCCCGGGGCCATCTCGTCGAGGACGTCCATGAGGTCGGCGGGTGGGAGGGCCGTGGCGAAGGACAGCGTGTCGTCGCGGACCAGGAGCCCGGCCCGGGTCACGGTGGTGGAGGGACCGCCGACCAGACGCAGGGTGATCGGCCCGACGGCGAGGCCGAGGGCGGCGAACGCCGGCGCCACGTCCCCCGGCGCGCCCGCCGCCACCGCCGCGCGCAGGGCCTCGACGTCGGCCCCGCCGAGACGGGTGCGGAGCGCGCCGG
>DATHEV010000890.1:0-3066 GCA_035318405.1 Iamia sp. | reverse complement strand
CGCGCCAGCCGATGTTCTTCGTCGGCAGCGCGCCGCTGGACGCCGACGGGCACGTCAACGTCTCGCCCAAGGGTGGCGACTCGTTCCGCGTGTGCTCGCCCACCGAGGTGGCCTACCTCGACCTCACCGGCAGTGGCGCCGAGACCATCGCCCACACCCGCGAGAACGGCCGGCTCACGGTCATGTTCTGCTCGTTCGACGCCAAGCCGCTGATCCTGCGTCTCTACGGCCAGGGGTCGTGCGTGCGGCCGGGCGAGCCCGGGTGGGACGAGCTGGCCGCCCGCTTCCCGGACCCACCCCCTGGCGTCCGCTCGATCATGCGCCTGGCCGTCGAGCGGGTGGCGACGTCGTGCGGCTACGCCGTGCCCCGGATGGACCTGGTGGCCCCGCGGGGCATGCTCGACGACTGGTCCGAGCGCAAGGGCGAGGACGCCCTGGTCACCTATCGGGCCGAGAAGAACCGGGCCAGCATCGACGGCCTCCCCGCCCTCGACGTCGAGACCGCGGCGGCGACCCCGTAGCCTGAACCGATGCACACCGAGCGGATGGAGCGCGTGCGGGCCGCCATGGCGACCCAGGGCATCGACGTCCTCCTGCTCTCGGTGGGGCCCGACCTGCCGTGGCTCACCGGCTACGAGGCCATGCCCCTCGAGCGGCTCACCATGCTCGTCGTCCCCCGCGACGGCATCGCCACCCTCGTCGTGCCCCAGCTGGAGGCGCCCCGGGTGGTCGAGCGGCCCGACGTGTTCGGCCTGCGCCCGTGGGGCGAGCTCGAGGACCCCGTCGCCCTCGTCGCCGACCTGGTCGGCCCGGCCGGCACCGTCGCCGTCGGCGACCGGACGTGGGCCCGCTTCGTCCTCGACCTCCAGGGCACCGTGGGTGACAGCACCCGCTGGCAGCGCGCCGCCCCTCTGGTCGGGCCGCTGCGGGCCCGCAAGGACCCCCACGAGGTGACGGCGCTCCGCGACGCCGCCGAGGCCGCCGACCGGGTGGCCGCCCAGCTCCACGGGGGCGAGATCCGGCTGATGGGGCGCACCGAGGCCGAGGTGTCGGCCGAGATCGGCCGGCGTCTGGTCGACGAGGGCCACCACCGGGTCAACTTCGCCATCGTGGCCACCGGCCCCAACGCGGCCAGCCCGCACCACGAGGCGGGGCGGACCGTGATCGCCGCCGGCGACGTCCTGCTCTGCGACTTCGGCGGCACCTGGCCCACCGACTCCGGCGCCGGGTACTGCTCCGACATCACCCGCTGCGTCGCCATCGGCCCGCCCGACCCGGAGGTGGCCGAGGCCTACGCCGTCCTCCAGGCGGCCCAGGCCGCGTCGGTCCGGGCGGCGCGGGTCGGGGTCGCCTGCGAGGCCGTCGACGCCGCCGCCCGCGAGCCGATCGCGGCGGCCGGCTACGGCGACCGCTTCATCCACCGCACCGGCCACGGCATCGGGGTGGAGGAGCACGAGGACCCCTACATCGTCGCCGGCAACCGCACCCCGCTCGAGCCCGGCCACGCCTTCTCGGTCGAGCCCGGCATCTACACGCCCGGCGCATGGGGCCTGCGGCTGGAGGACATCGTCGTGGCCACCGAGGCCGGGCCGCTGGCGCTCAACCGGGCCGACCACGACCTCGTCGTGGTCGAGGCCTGATCTCCCGACCCGTCCGCCTCGTCGCGCTGGTGGCGCTGGCGCTGGGCCTCTTCGCCGCGGCCACCCTGGTGGTGCTGTGGGTCGCGGCCACCACCGCCGATGGGCCCATCCTCGTCGAGCTGTCGGCCACCCACGGCGTGCACCTCCACGACGTGGTGGTCGGTGTCATCGCCTACTCGAGCGCCGCCGTGGTGGTGGCGTTGGCCGCGGCGGCGACGGCGGGCGAGCGGCCGCCGGGCCGGTAGGGGCTAGGTCGCGCCGCGGCGCAGGAGAACGACCGGCACCGTCTTGGCCAGGATGGCCAGGTCGATCAGCAGCGACCAGTTGTCGACGTAGTAGAGGTCGAGGCGGGTGTAGTCCTCGAACGACGACTCGCTGCGCCCGTTCACCTGCCACATGCCGGTGATGCCGGGCGTGACGCGGAGACGCTGGGTGAGGAGCGGGTCCCACGCCTCGGTCTCGTGGGGGAGGGCGGGACGGGGGCCGACCATGCTCATCTCGCCCCGGACCACGTTCCACAGCTGGGGCAGCTCGTCGATCGAGCTCGACCGCAGGAAGCGCCCGACCCGGGTGACGCGGGGGTCGTGGCGCATCTTGAACAGCGGGCCGTCGGCCTCGTTGTCGGCCAGCAGCTCGTCCCGCCGGGCCTCGGCGTCGGCCACCATCGTGCGCAGCTTGAGGACCTGGAAGGGACGGCCGTTGCGCCCGACCCGGACCTGCTTGAAGAGGACCGGACCGGCCGAGTCGAGGCGGATGGCCAGCATGGCCACGGCCACGATGGGGCTGGTGGCGACGATGGCCGCGGTGGCGAGCAGGAGGTCGAACGAGCGCTTGGCGGTGCGCCGCCAGCCGTCGCGCTGCACCGGCTCGACGTAGACGACGGGGAAGCGGCCGAGGGGCCGGACGACCAGCCGCTGGGAGGCGATGTCGCGGAGGGTGGACGACAGCTCGACGTGGATGCCGCGGTCGAGCAGCTCGCGGGCCAGGCGGTTGGTCGTCGAGCTCTCGATGGCGGACGCGGCGACGATGACCGATGCCCCGGGCCGGGCCCGCAGGATCTCGGTGGCGTCGGAGACCGTGCCCAGGAGGGGCAGGCCGGGCACGGGCTCGGGGTCGGTGGTGGGGTCGTCGTCGACGAACCCGAGCACCCGATAGCCCAGCCAGGTGTCGGTGCGGAGCATGGCCGCCAGCTCGCGGCCCTCGGGGTTGGCGCCGGCGATCACGACGTTGCGGACCAGCTTGCCGCGCTCGCGCATGGCGCCGAAGATGCGGCGGGCCACCTCGCGCTCGATCGAGACGAACAGGGTGACGACCAGGAACAGGACGACGATGCGGGACCGGGGCACCTCGATCTGGGCGAAGTAGCCGGCGAGGGCGACGCCCATGGTGCCGAGGAAGGTGGCGTTGACGATCCGGCGGATCTCGT
>DATHEV010000889.1:0-8276 GCA_035318405.1 Iamia sp. | reverse complement strand
CCAGCCGCCGCTGGTCGGGGTGGGGCTGCGGCTGGTCAGCCGGCGGATGTTCCCGCACTACCCCTTCGAGGAGGCGTACCTGCTGCCCCTCGCCCGCCGGTTCCGGGCCGAGCTGGCGATGCCGCTGACGCTGCTCGGCGGGATCAACCGCATCGACACGATCGAGGCCGGCCTGGCCGAGGGGTTCGACCTGGTGGCCATGGGCCGGGCCCTGCTCATCGAGCCCGACCTGCCCCGCCGCCTCCTCCAGGGCGAGAGCACCGAGGGCACCTGCATCCACTGCAACCGGTGCATGCCCACGATCTACACCGGCACCCGCTGCGTGGTCACCCACCCCGACCCCCCGACCCGGGTGGCGACGGCTCTCACATAGGTCGTCCGGTGCGGAACCCGGGTCAGGTCGGGCGCAGGGCGAGACCGGCGGCCAGGGTGGCGAGGTAGGCAGGGGTCGGCGGGGTCTCGGGCAGGTCCTGAGCGGTGGTGACGGTGAGGGCGACGGTGCCGTCGATGTCGGCGAGGCGGAGCACGGTGTCGTACCAGCCACCGCCGAGCGGGAGGGTGCCGCCGGGCGCGAGGGCGGTGAGCGCGGCCAGCGCGGCCGGCTCGGGAGCGACGGCGAGACGGGCCTCCTGGGCCATCAGCTCGGCCACCTGGTCGAGGCCGAGGAGCCAGGCGCGCGCCGGCGTGGCCGCACCGGGCGTCGGCTCGAGGTCGAGGAAGGCCACGCCGCCACCCCAGCGCCGCGACCGGCCCCGGTAGGTCACCGCCCGATCGAGGGTGACCCAGCGATCGGCGCGGGGCGGCGTCGGGTCGGCGCAGCCCCGGTGGGCGCCGAAGCGGGCGCTCAGGTCGCCGGGGACGAGGGCGCCGCCGGGCGGTGGGGCGACGTCGACGGGGGGCCCGGCGACGCCCTCGAGGTAGGCGCGCAGCCGGTCGGCGACCATGTTCGACCCGTAGGCCACGTACCAGACGAGCCCGCTCACGCCCGACCCCCCGTTCCGTGTGCGGAAAGCCACCGCACCGGTGGTTTCGCGCCCACGGAACGGCCTCAGCCGACCACGACGGCGAGCGTGAAGCCGCCCCAGCCCTGGCGGCCGACGGTCTGGAGGGCGGTGGCCTCGACCCGGGGGTCGGCGGCCAGGGCATCGTGCAGGCGGCGGACGCCGAGCACGCGGGCGTCGGTGGCGCTCTCGTCGGCCACGGCCCCGGCCCGGACCGTGTCGTCGACCACGATCACCGCGCCCCGCCGGGCCAGGGTCACGGCGTGGTCGACGTACTCGGCGCACCGCTCCTGGTCCGCGTCGACGAACACCAGGTCGAACGGTGCGCCGCCCTCCCGGCGCAGGGCGGTGAGACCTGCCAGGGCGGGCCCGATCCGGATGTCGACCCGGTCGCCGAGGCCGGCCCGGTCGACGTTGGCCTGGGCCACGCCGGCGTAGCGGGGCTCGATCTCGAGGGTCACCAGCTCGCCGTCGGGCGGCAGGGCCCGGGCCAGCCAGATCGTGCTGTAGCCGCCGAGGGTCCCCACCTCCAGGATGCGGCGGGCGCCCACGGCCAGGCCGAGGAGCTGGAGCAGCTTCCCCTGGTTGGGCGGCACCTGGAGGGGCGGCACGTCGGCGGCGTCGCTGGCGTCGAGGGCGGCGGCGAGCGCCGCGTCCGGGGGCGACAGCGTGTCGACGAGGTAGGAGTCGACCTCGGTCCACCGGGCGAGCAGGGGATCGATGGGCGGGTCGGCCGGGGGGTCGAAGAGCGAGGGCCGGTCCGCGGTCACCGTCCCAGTCTGGCCGTCGCCCCCGACGGGCGGCGCACCTCGTCGGTCAGCCGTACAGGTCGAAGATCACCCAGACGAGCAGCGCCGTCCCGATGGCGCCGCCGATGTAGCCCACCACCACCCGGCCCATGCCGTGCCGGCGCGGGTGCTGCTTGATCTCCCGGCGCCCGAGCTCGGCGGTGATGACGGCGAAGGGCCCCAGGGGGAAGACGAGCCAGCCGACGAGGCCGAGGTAGCCGGCGATGATGGCCCAGCCCGAGCGCCCGGCCGGCAGGAGGAGCCGCCACGCGACGTCCCACGGATCGGTCATGGTCCCTCCCTTCCTCGCTCCCGGTGCCGCCCCTCCGACGGCGTCCGGGCGGAGGGTACTCCTCGACGGCCCGGGAGGCAGCGGGTGTCGCGTCGCTCGCCCCGGCGCCGGGACTACCGTCCAACGACCGCCGACCACGACCGAATGGCGCACCGATGAGAGAGCTACAGCGCGAGGACTTCGGGGACGACTTCACGTGGGGGGTCGCCCATGCCGCCTACCAGGTCGAGGGCGGGTGGGACGCCGACGGCAAGGGCCCGTCGATCTGGGACACCTTCACCCACGGCGGCGGGCGGGTCTTCGACAGGACCAACGGCGACGTCGCCACCGACTTCTTCCACCGCTACCCCGAGGACCTGGGGATCGTCAAGGGGCTCGGCTTCGACGCCCAGCGGTTCTCGATCTCGTGGCCGCGGGTCCTCCCCGACGGCGTCGGGCGGGTGAACCAGAAGGGCCTCGACTTCTACTCCCGCGTGGTCGACACCTGTCTCGAGCTCGGCGTCGAGCCGTGGGTGACCCTCTACCACTGGGACCTGCCCGAGACGCTCCACCAGCGGGGCGGGTGGTCGAACCGGGACAGCGTCGAGTGGTTCGGCGAGCTGGCCGCGGCCGTGGCCGACCGTCTCGGCGACCGGGTGACGCGCTGGATGGTCTTCAACGAGCCGGGGACCTTCCTGCCCTTCGGCTACCTGGTCGGCGGGCACGCGCCCGGTGTGCGCAGCCTGCGCCGGTTCCAGGCCGCGGTCCACCACGTCGGGCTGGCCCAGGCGCGGGGCGCGGCCGAGATCCGGGCGGCGGCGCCGGGCGCGACGGTCGGCACCACCCACATCTTCACCCCGCCCGACGTCGCCGGCGACTCGTTCCTCCACCGCCGGGCCGCTCGCGCCTTCGATGCGGTGATGAACCGGTTGTACGTCGAGCCGAACTTCGGCCTCGGCTACCCGACGGCCGACTCGCCCCTGGTCAAGGGGATCGACCGCTTCGTGCGCGACGGCGACATGGAGGCGCTGGTGGTCGACTTCGACTTCCTGGGCGTGCAGTACTACCAGCGCTATGCGGTGGGGGCGTTCCCGGTGCCCGGGCTCCGGTTCGTGCCGCTGTTCCGCAAGGACCACAAGCGCTTCGACATCACCGCCATGGGCTGGGAGGTCGATGCCACCGGTCTCTACGACGTGCTCGAGACGGCCCACGCCTACGGGAAGGTGCCCGAGCTGTTCGTCACCGAGAACGGCGCCGCCTACCCCGACCACCTCGTCGACGGCCGGGTCCACGACGTCCGCCGCACCGCCTACTACCGCGACCACCTGGCCGAGGTGGCCCGGGCCCAGCGCGACGGCGTCCCGGTGCACGGCTACTTCTGCTGGTCCTACTGCGACAACTTCGAGTGGGCCGCCGGCCTCCGCCCCCGCTTCGGCCTGGTCCACATCGACTACGAGACCCAGCGCCGCGCGGTCAAGGACTCCGGCTACTGGTTCAGCTGCCTCCTCGGCGGCACCCTCACCCCCGACGACTGACGGACGCGAAGCGCTCGGCGAGCTCGTCGAGGGCGGACTCGACGCCGCGGGCGCCGACGACCACGTCGGTGACGCCGGCGGCGAGGAGGGCAGGCACCGTCTCGAGGGTGGCGTCGGCCGGGCCCCGGACCCTGAGGGTCGCCGGGTCGCGGCCGGCGGCCCCGTAGGCGGACCGGAGGAGGGCGACCCCGGCGTCGATGTCGTCGACGGTCGCCCCCATGATCGGGATCCAGCCGTCGCCCAGCTCGACGATGCGGCGCACGTTGCGGTCGTGCAGCGTGCCCGAGAAGAGGACCGGCAACGGGCGCTGCACCGGCGAGGGCTCGCTGCGGATGCCTTCGAAGGCGACGGAGGGGAGGTCGACCGACACCGGCCCGTCGGTCTCCCACAGCGCCCGGCAGGCGGTGATGCCGTCGGTCAGCCGGGCACCCCGCTCGGACCAGGGCACGCCGGCGGCCTCCAGCTCCTCGCGCTGCCAACCGGTGCCGACGCCGAGGTCGACCCGGCCCCCCGACAGCACGTCGAGGGTGGCGACCGCCTTGGCCAGCACGACCGCCGGGCGCACCGGGGCGATGAGGATGCCGGTGCCGAGGCGGAGGCGCGAGGTGACGGCGGCGACGGCGGTCAGGACGCTGAGGGGCTCGAGCCACGGCGCGTCCACGGGCAGCGGGAAGGCACCGGCCGGATAGGCGTCGGTGCGCGGCCCGATGGCCACGTGGTCGGGCACGACGACCCCGTCCACCCCGGCGGCATCGGCCGTCCGGGCCAGGTCGAGCACCCGACGCCAGTCCCCGGCCGCCCACGACCCGAACGACGGCAGGGTCAGATGCAGGCGAGCGCTCACCACAACATCCTGGCCCACGAGGTGCCAGGCACCACGTGGGCATCGGTACCGGGCGATCGCCACTCGTCCACCTCCCACGCGGTGCCTGGCACCTCGTGGGATCGCGTACGCCTACTCGAAGCGGGCGCGGTACTCGGCGGAGGCGAAGAACTGGGCGACGAGGCGCTGGATCGAGACGCCCCGGCGGATCTCGGCGACCCAGTAGGTGAGGCCGCCGGGCTCGGGGGAGCGGCGGAGGAGGCCGGCGTAGGTCATGGTCACGTCGACCTGGGGGCGCATGAACGTGGCCGCCGCCGGGAGCGCCACGATGGCGGCCATCACCTCGGGGCGGGTCTTGCTCGCCCACTGCGTCTTGAACGACACCGAGGGCGCGACGCCGGTGGCGTCGCGGTGGGCCCGGTCGACGAAGGCGGCGTTGCTCAGCGAGCCGTAGCGGGTGGCGAACGCCGGCTTGGCGCAGACGTCGACGGCGACGGTGGCCAGCGCCTCGCGGTGCCGGACCCGGTCGGCCCAGCCCATCAGGTCGTCGAAGGCGGGCGGGGCGCCGAAGCAGGCCAGGGCCAGCCGGGCCGCGGGGCTGACGGCGACGCCGAACTCGGCCGAGCTGAGGAAGGCGTGCACCAGCCAGCTGATCGACTTGGAGCCCGACGTGAGCAGGCCGCTCCAGTAGGTCACGCCCGCCTCGTCGCCGACCCGGCCCAGCAGGTCGATGTACTGCTGGCGGACGAGGGTCTTGGCGTCGGCGAAGGGCCGCCACGGGTTGGGCGTGGTGGGCGGAGGGGTCGACGGCCCGCCGGGCGTGGCCCGGAACAGCTTCAGGTCCTCGTAGGTCCCGCCCAGGATCGTGCCGCTGCCGCCGGCCAGCCAGCCGTCGATCACCGAGGCGTAGTACGAGCGCAGGTCGACGTGGACCTCGAGGTCGCCGCTGCTGGTCAGGTCGTCGAGCCGGGGCTGGGCGCCGTAGAGCCCGCCCTTGACGTTGTCGCCGATGACGAGCTGGGGCGACGCGGTGCCGTGGTCGGTGCCGCCCGAGCCGTTGGCCCGGACGGTGCGCCCGAACTCGGAGAAGGTCATGAGGGTGACCTGGTCCCGCAGCGCCGGCTCGAGGGTGGCGAAGAAGGCCTCGATGGCGTCGTCGAGCGAGGTGAGCAGGTTCGGGTAGGCGTAGCCCAGGCCGTCGTGCAGGTCGTAGGAGCCGTGGGAGGCGGAGAGCACCCGCAGGCCGAGGTCGGCGTTGATGAGCCGGGCGGCCAGGGTCAGGTCCGGCACCAGCGAACCCGTCGGCAGGGCCGGCGAGTACATCGGGGCGAGGCGCGTCGCCAGGGTCATGGCGTCGGCGCCGGTGTCGGCGACGAGGTCGGCCAGCCGGCCCTTGCCGGTGGTGCCGTTGCCCATGGCCTTGATGGCGTCGTAGACGGGCTTCTGCCACGCCTCGCGCTGGTCGGCGCCGTAGATGTTGCCGCCCCGGTCCATGGCGGTGACGACGGACGTCGTGCCCCGCAGGTGGAGGGGCACCGACGGGCCGACCTGCACGGCCCGCAGGCCGCCGGCCGACTCGGGCACGCCGTCGAGCCAGCGGCCCAGCCAGCCCGTCGTCCGCGCCGAGCCGGTGGTGCCGGCCATCCACGTCGCCGTCGACGAGAAGTGGCTGTAGTCGGCGGTCGTCTGGCCGACGCCCCGCACGACGGCGACCTTGCCGGCGTCGTAGCGGGCCTTGAGCTTCGGCAGGCGGGGGTGGAGGCCCAGACCGTCGGACAGGGTGAGCGGCCCGGTGACGGCGAGGTTGCCCCGCATGGCCTGGTAGCGGCCGTGGTCGGCGTGGCTCGCCGTGGGCACCACCATGCTCATGCCGTCGTTGCCGCCGCCCAGCTGGAGGACGACGAGGATGCCGTCGGTCGCGCCGATCGGCGTGGCGGCTGCCGCCATGCGGTCCATCCACGAGGGGAGGAAGGCGGTGGCGGCGCCGGCGGCGAGGGCGCCCTGGAGGAAGCGACGCCGAGCGACCTGGCCGGGGATGGCGTCGGCCGGGAGGCTCAGGAGCTCCTGGATCTCCTCGTACTCGAGGTCGGGCATCGTCAGGCCGCCTGGAAGTCGGGGGACATCATCATCAGGACCACCAGGCCGGGTTGGACGGCCCAGCCCCGGTGGGCCGTCTGCTCGCCGCGGACGTAGGCCTCGACGGCGGCGCGGGTGGCGGGGGAGGGGTCCGCCACGCCGAAGCGGTCGAAGGCCATCTGGGCGGCCGCCGCCGGGGTCATCCGATCGGCGCCGGCGAACACGCCCCGGTCGCGGGCCTGCCACTGGCAGTGCGAGGCGAAGCTGCCCCGGCCCCAGGTGGTCGAGGTGGCGATCCACCCCTCGTTGCCCCGCCAGCCGCCCACGTTGGGTGGGGCGTAGAGGTACTGGCCGGCGCGCTCGACGAACCACTCGGGCCGGGCCACGTTGGCCGGCAGGTCCAGCGCCCGCATGGTCGCCACCATCCACTCGACCGGGCTCCGCAGGAGGCCGGTCTTGACCGCCGGCGTGCGGAACTCGGGGCGGAGGAAGATGGCCCGCACCAGCTCCTCGATCTCCATGTCGGCGGCGACGAACGCGGCCGCCAGGGCGTCGATGACCGTCGGTGCCGGCGCCGGCCCGGCGAGGAAGGCCCAGAGCTTGGTGGCGATGAAGCGGGCGCAGGCCGGCTGCTTCGAGCCCCGCACCATCTCGGTGATGGTCTCCGGGCCGTCCCAGCTGCGAGTGATGCCCCAGATCGTCTTCTGGCCGTTGTCGTGGCGACCCGGGTACCAGATGTAGGTCTCGCCCTCGCTGTCGAAGCCGTGGCCGGTCCAGGCCCGGGCCATGTCGACGACGTCGGCCTCGGTGTAGTGGCCCTGGCCGAGGAGGAAGAGCTCCATCAGCTCGCGGGCGAAGTTCTCGTTGGGGTTGCCGACCCTGTTCGACTCGTTGTCGAGGTAGATGAGCATGGCCGGCGTCGTGGCCATCGCCTGGGCCAGCTCGTGCAGATCACCCAGGGCGAGGGCCCGGTAGGTCTTGACCTGCTTGAACATCAGCCGGGTGACCATCTTCTCGACGCTGCTGACGAACACGCCGTGCCAGAAGAGCGTCATCTTCTCGACGATCGGCGTCGGCGACGTCGCCATCCGGTCCATCCAGTACTGCACCGAGGAGACCCACGGCCCGTACCACTGGTCCTTCCTGTTCTCCACCGCCTCGGGGATCACATCGGGCGGGTTGGCCGAGGTGTCGAGGACGCGGTCCACCACCGCCGCCCAGCTGTCCCGCTCCATGAGGGCGTCGATCTCGGCCGTCGTCCCGCCGAACCCGGCCCGGCGGAGGAGATGGGCGACGTCCGCGCGCGTGAAGTCCATCCCGACCACCATCGGCCACGCAGCGCGAGGTTGAAGGTGACGGAGGGTGGTTGGGCCGATCGACCCAGGGCGGTGGGGTCAGGCGGTGCGGAGCGACTGGGCGATGCGCACCAGCTCGTCGGCGGTCACGTCGCCGGAGACGGTGAACGCGAGCTCGCCGTCGGCGACCCAGAGCGACGGCAGGGCCCGCGGCCCGGCCACCTGGAGGGCGGTGGCGCCCCGGAAGGGCCCGTCCTCGATGGCGACCTCGGTGGGCGTCGCCTCCTCGCCCTCGCCCCGGGTGAAGGGGTCGGACCACTCCTGGCCGGCCTCGACGGGCGACGGCCGCAGGGTGATCAGCAGCTCTTGCGGGCCCCGCGAGTAGCGCACGTGGGCGATCCGGTCGGTCTCGTTCACGACCACGCCGTGGGACTCGAAGCCGGCGGGCAGGAAGTCGGGGTTGAGGGGCGGGAGCTCGGTCCGGTTG
>DATHEV010000888.1:0-2452 GCA_035318405.1 Iamia sp. | reverse complement strand
GTACACGGTCGCGTGGGTCGACCTCCTCCCGCTGCGGGGCGAGGTCGGCCGGTCGGTCATCACCCGGGGCCGCTTTGCCGAGGTCGACGAGCTCCCGGCCCCGGACCGCCGCCAGCCGCTCGCCTTCGCCCCCCAGTCGCTGGCCACGGTGCCACCGGTGGTGCCGCCCGGCCTGCTCAACCGCTGGCGCATCCAGGCCTTCAACGAGGCCTGGTGGCGCAAGGCCCCCCGCACCCGGCGGGACGAGATCCAGACCATCTCCCGCTTCTTCCACCCCCTCGACGGGGTCGACGACTGGAACCGGCTCTACGGCCCCCGCGGCTTCCTCCAGTGGCAGATCGTGGTGCCGTTCGGTGCCGAGGAGGTGCTGCGCGCCGTGGCCGACGCCTTCGTCGCCGCCCGCGTCCCGACCCTCATCGGCGTGCTCAAGCGCTTCGGTGCCGCCAATCCCGGCCCGCTGTCGTTCCCGCTGCCCGGGTGGACCCTGTCGCTCGACATCCCCGCCGGGGTCGACGGCCTCGGCGTCCTGCTCGACCGGCTCGACGCCCAGGTCGTGGAGGCGGGCGGCCGGATCTACCTGGCCAAGGACTCCCGCCTGCGCCCCGAGCTGATGCCGGCGATGTACCCCCGGCTCGAGGAGTGGCGGGCCGTCCGCCGCCGGGTCGACCCCGACCGGGTCATCCAGAGCGACCTGGCCCGCCGTCTCGGCCTGTAGCCCCGGGCTGGTCGTCCGCTAGCGCCAGCGGACGGTGTAGACGACCGAGGCGACCACGCCCAGGACCGTGACCACGATCGACACCGGCTTGATCCACGGATGCTGAGCGGTGATCGACTCGACGTTGGCCCGCTTCTTGGCGTAGGCGAGCAGCCGCTCGGCCCACGCCACCTCGGTGGCCAGGATGCCGAGCCCGGCGATGATCACGACGATGCCCGGGCCCGGGAAGATCAGCATGCCGACGCCGGCCAGCGTCACCAGCGTCCCGAAGGCGATGATGGCCATGCGCACGACGATGTTGCGCTGGGCCTCCTCCGCCGTGCGCTCGCGACGCCCGGTGTCGCGCTCGGCGTCGACGGCGGCGGCCCGGTAGCGGGCCCGCCTCTCCTCCCGGGTGCGGAGTCGTTCTTCGGCGGTCAGCTGGTCGTCGGCCACAGGGAGATCATGCCGCGCCGGCGACGACCTCACGTCCGCGCATGTCGGCGGGGTGGATGCGGCGCCGGAACGTGGCGCTCATGCGGGGCCCGGCGCGGGCCACCTTGGGGACGCAGTGCTGCCACGTGTGCTGGCAGGTGCCGCCCATGACGAGGAGGTCGCCGGAGTGGAGCTCGAAGGCCCGCGAGGCGCCGCCCCCGACGGGGCGCAGGAGGAACCGGCGGGGTGACCCGAGCGACAGCACGGCGACGACGGTGGCCGGACGGTCCCGCTCGTAGCGGTCGCCGTGCCAGGCCACCGAGTCGCGCCCGTTGCGGTAGAGGTTCAGCCCGATGGCGTCGAAGCCGCGCTGGTAGCGGCCGTCGAGCGCCGGGAGCAGCGTCTGGAGGAGGGGGGCGGGGGCGGACTCGAGACGGCGGTCGGGCTGCTCCTCGTCGCCCCACCAGGCGGTGAGCCGGGGCTCGACGACCAGGTCGCCGTACATCGCCACCTCGCGCTGGCGCCAGCGGACCGTGTCGACCAGCTCGGTGAAGAGGTCGTCGGCCCCGCCCAGCCAGCCCGGGACGTGGTCGACCCACGCCCCCGCACCGAGGTCGATGCGCTCGGCGGTGGCGAAGGTCGGGTCCGGGGTGGGCGCGCCGCCGGCCAGGAGGGAGGGTTGGAACACGAGCTCCGGGGGCATGCCGGAAGCGTACACGTGTTCGTATCGCTGGCCCAGAGATCGAAGGGAGGCCCGGTCGTGCTCCTCACCTACCATCGCCGCCATGGCCAAGCCTCCCGTCCTCACGCCCCAGGCCGACGACTTCCCCCGCTGGTACCAGGACGTGGTGGCCAAGGCCGAGCTGGGCGACAACGGCCCGGTCCGGGGCACCCAGGTCATCCGGCCCTACGGCTACGCCATCTGGGGGCGGATGGTCGCCGCCGTCGACGCCCGGATCAAGGCCACCGGCGCCCAGAACGTGTCGTTCCCGCTGTTCATCCCCCAGAGCTACCTGACCCGCGAGGCCGAGCACGTCGAGGGCTTCGCGCCCGAGCTGGCCATCGTCACCATGGGTGGGGGCAAGGTGCTCGACGAGCCGCTGGTCGTGCGGCCCACCTCCGAGACCGTCTTCGGCGAGTTCATGGCCAAGTGGACCGACTCCTGGCGCGACCTGCCCCTGCTGCTCAACCAGTGGTGCAACATCGTCCGCTGGGAGATGCGGACGCGGATGTTCCTCCGCACCGCCGAGTTCCTCTGGCAGGAGGGCCACACTGCGCACGCCACCGCGAAGGAAGCCGAGGAAGAAACACTCACCATGGTCC
>DATHEV010000887.1:0-5597 GCA_035318405.1 Iamia sp. | reverse complement strand
GTCGTCCACGACCATCGTGGGCACCCGCGACCCCTCGGAGAGGGCGACGAAGGCGCGGCCCTCGTCGGTGGCCGGGACCGAGACCGGGCCCTCGACCCGCCAGGCCACCCGGCCGGGGGCGAGGACCTCGCCGCCGCACCGCACGATGGCCGGCACCACGGCCGCCGCCCCGACGAGCGGGCCCACCCGCTCGACGTGCTCGACCCCGTTCTGGAGGACGACCACCGGCGCCGCCGGCCCGGCCAGCGCATCCAGCCACGGCCGGGCGCCGTCGGTCTGGTGGGCCTTGGTGGCCAGGAGCACCCAGTCGACCGGGGCCACGTCGTCCGGGGAGACGGCGACGGAGGCGTCGACGGCCACGGTCTCGTCCCCCTCCAGCACCAGCCGGTCGAAGGGCCGCCGCACGCAGAAGGTGACGTCCACCCCGGGGAGCCGGGCCAGGCTCCCGCCGACCAGAGCGCCGATGCCGCCGGCGCCGATCACCGCCACCCGCGCCGGGGCTCCGTGGCGGCGGGTCACGAGGCTGGGCGCGGGCACAGGGGGATGGAACCACCGCCGGACCGGGCCGCGGGCCAGGCGCGGGCCCGGCCCTTGTCCCCACCCACAACCGCCGGTGGCGCGGCCCCTGCCCCGGTCGCGGACCCACCCGTACCGTCGCCGGCACGTCGAACGAAGGGACCCCGATGCTGATCACCGACCTCAAGGTGCGGGTGGTGACGCCCAAGGACTTCGTGTTCCAGTGGCGGGAGGACATCCCGCCGATCCAGCTGACGATGTCGGTGTTCGAGCTGACGACCGACGAGGGGATCACCGGGGTGGCGACGTCGTGGCTGCCGTCCTCGCCGACCGAGATCGCCGAGAGCGCCATCCACTTCATGAAGCCGCTGCTGGTCGGGTCCGACCCCTTCGACCGCGAGCGGCTCTGGCAGGAGATGATGGCCTTCGCCCGCTACCTGATCACGCCCAAGGCGGCCAGCCTGATCGACTTCGCCCTGTGGGACATCGCCGGGAAGGCGACCGGCCTGCCCGTCTACAAGCTGCTGGGCGCCTACCGGCACTCCGTCCCGGCCTACGCCACCACCGAGACCTGCCCCACGGTCGAGGACTACGTGAAGCTCACCCTGGAGTGCCGCGGCCGGGGCTACCCGGCCGTGAAGCTCCACGCCTACGCCGTGCCCGACAAGGACATCGAGGTGTGCCGGGCCGTCCGCGAGGCCGTGGGCCCCGACTACACCCTGATGCTCGACGCCACGAGCGCCTACGACTGGGACGGCGCCGTGCGGGTGGGCCGCGAGCTCGAGCGGCTCGGGTTCTACTGGTACGAGGACCCCATCCGGGACGACGACGTGGCCGGCCTCAAGCGCCTGACGGAGATGCTCGACGTGCCCGTGCTGATGGGCGAGTCCACGTCCCGGGGCATCTGGACCTTCGCCCACTACCTCGACCAGGGCGCCGGCGACGGGCTCCGCGCCGTGGGCGACGTGATGGGCGGCATCACCGGCCTGCGCAAGGTCGCCGCCCTGGCCGAGTGTCACAACCGCCGCATGGAGCCCCACTCCTACGGCTCGACGCTGGTGCAGGCCGCCCACCTCCACCACATCCTCTCGGTGCGCAACTGCGAGTTCTTCGAGATGCCGGTGCCCAAGGGGACCCTCGACTTCGGGATGGTCGACGTCATCGACATCGACGATCAGGGGATCGTCCACGCCCCGACGGCGCCCGGGCTGGGCTACGAGGTCGACTGGGACGTCATGGAGGACGCCACCACGGCGGTGCTCACCTGAGGTAGGACGGGTCGAGGTCGGCGACGTCCGGGCACCCGATGAGGGCCAGCGTGCGGTCGATCTCGGAGCGGAGCAGCTCCAGCACGTGGGCCACACCGGCGGTGCCGTCGACGGCGCCGTAGAGCCAGGGGCGGCCCACCAGGCAGGCCCGGGCGCCGAGGGCGAGGGCCTTCACCACGTCGGACCCGCGGCGGACGCCGCCGTCGAGCAGGACCTCCACCCGCTCCCCCACCGCCGCCACGACCTCGGGCAGGACGTCGAGGGTGGCCGGGGCGCCGTCGAGCTGGCGGCCGCCGTGGTTGGACACGACGACGGCGTCGGCCCCGATCTCCTCGGCCCGGCGAGCGTCCTCTCCGGTCAGGATCCCCTTCACCACGACCGGCCCGTCCCACAGCCGGCGGAGCGAGGCGACGTCGGCCCACGACGTCGACGGGTCGAGGAGGGACAGGTTGCGCTCGATCAGTCCCAGCGGCCGCCGGGCGTCGGCACCGGTGCCGTCGGCCAGGTTGCGCATCGCCACCCGCCGATGGCGGGCGATCCCGTAGGCCCAGCGGGGGTGGCGCACGACATCGACGGCGCTGGCCGCCGTCAGCCGGGGCGGGATCGTCATGCCGCTGGCGTCGTCGCGCTCGCGGTGGCCGGTGACGGGGACGTCGAGGGTCACGCACAGCACGCGGAACCCGGCGGCCGCGGCCCGGCCCACGAGCCGCTCCACCACCGCCCGATCGCTCCAGGGATAGAGCTGGAACCAGTGGCCCTCGGTGGCGACGGCGCCGATCTCCTCGACGTCGTAGGACGATCCGCACGACACGACGGCCCGGGTGCCGAGGGCCTCGGTGGCCTCGATGGCAGCCAGCTCGCCGCGGGGGTGGACCAGCCCGGCCAGCCCGGTCGGCGCCGTCAGGATCGGCAGCGCGAGACGCTCGCCGCAGACGTCGACGGCCAGCGAGCGCGTCGCCACGTCGATGCCCACCCGGGGGCGGAAGGCCTGCCCCGCGAAGGCGGAGCGGTTGGCGCGCAGCGTCGTCTCGTCGTCGGCGCCGCCATCGACGAACCCGAAGACGCTCCGGGGCAGACGCCGCTCGGCCCGCTGCCGCACCCGCTCGACGTTCCACAGCCCAGCCGGGCCGTGCGGCGGTGGCACTAGTGACCCCATCCGACGATCGGACCACGAGGTGCCTGGCACCTCGTGGTCCCGGCACCGAGGCCGGGCGGCGGTGGCACTAGTCGAGGACGGCGGGGTCGTGGCGCAGCTCGCGCCGGATGCCGGCCTCGTAGTACCAGGGCCACGTGGCCCGGTCGCCGCTCTCGGACCGGCGGGCCATGTTCTGGACCGCGCCGGGCTCCATGGGCCGTCCGTCGGCGCCGAGCGCCCGCACGCGCCAGGCCAGGCGGCAGCGCCATTCGACCGACACGGCCCGCAGGTGGGCGATCTCGATGGAGGGGGCCACGACGAAGACCCCGTGGTTGCGCAGGAGGGCCGCCGGGTGGTCGGCCAGGGCGGTGACGTTGCGCCGGGCCGCCTCGACGTCGGTGACGTCGCGCTCGTACTCGTCGAAGAGGACCAGCTCGCCGTCGACCATGGCGGAGGTCTGGTCGTAGATCGGGGGCACCTCGCCGGCCGCGGCCCAGACCGTGGCCCACTCCGGGTGGTGGTGGACGGCGACCCGCACGTCGGGTCGGGCCCGGTGCAGCTCGACGTGGAGGGCGATGGCCGGCGACGGCTGGTACGCCCCGGACAGGTGGTGGCCGTCGGCGTCGATGCGCACTACGTCGGAGGCCCGGACCTCGTCCCACGTGAGCGGGAACGGGTTGGTCAGCAGCGTCCCGTCGTCCTGGCGGTAGGTGATGTGGCCAGCGGTGTGGTCGTTGTAGCCCTCGCGGTGGAGCATCCGGGCGAGGAGGGCGACCTCCGCCTCCGGGGTCAGGCCCGTCACCTCGACGGACGGGGACGTCTCGACCTGCGTCATCGGGATCCTCCTGCGGCCGCGGGCTCCGCCGCGGTGGTGGCGCCGGTGGTCCCGCCGCCCGCGGCGGCGGTGAGTCCGCCGTCGACGGTGATCACGTCACCGGTGTGGTAGTCGGACGCGCTCGACGCCAGGTAGGTGACGACGCCGGCGAGATCGACGGGGTCGCCCCAGCGCGCCGCCGGGATGGGCGCCGGGGGGCCGGCGGCGAAGGCGGGATCGGCCCACATCCCCTCGGTCATGGCGGTGCGGATCCACCCGGGTCGGATGGCGTTGACCTGCACCCCGTGGGGGGCCATGGCCATGGCGACGCAGCGGAGCATGCTCTCCACCCCGCCCTTGCTGGCGGCGTAGTCGGCCGAGACCGGTGCGCCCATGATCACCCGCAGCGAGGAGAGCAGGACCATCTTCCCGCCCCGTCCGTGCTCGGCCATGTGGCGCCCGAGGACCTGGCAGGTCCGGAACACGCCACCGAGGTTGGTGTCGAGGACGTCGTGCCAGCTCTCGTCGCTCATCTCGAGGAACGGCTCCAGGGCCGAGGACCGACCGGCCGAGGTGACGAGCACGTCGACGGGCCCCAGCGCCGCGACCGTCTCGGCCAACGCCCGGTCGATGTCGCCCCGCTGACGGACGTCGCAGACCGCGGCGTGCGCACCGATCTCGTCCGCCGCGGCGCGGGCCGTGGCCTCGTCGCGCGCCCAGATCGACACGGCGGCGCCCGCCGCCGCCAACCCCCGGGCGAGGCCCAGGCCGATGCCCTTCGACCCTCCCGTCACGACGGCGGTGCGGCCCGCCAGGTCGATCGTCCGCTCGGTCCCGTCCGGTGGTGCCATGGCGGCGAGGGTACGGACGGCCGCCGACGGGCGGCAGGGGCCCGACCGCCCGCCTTGGCGTCGCCCACAAACGCGGGTGCCTGCGGCTCAACCGTCGTAGGCGGCCGCCACCTTCTTCGGCACGACCATGCGCCAGGCGTCGAGGAGGAGCTCCCTCAGCTCGTCGACGTCGAGGGCATCGAGCCGGACCTCGACCCACCGGAACCGCATGTCGGAGGGGCGGGGCAGGCGGAACTTGTCGGGCTCCGAGGCCACGAGCGCCTCCCGCTCCTCCTTGGGGAAGGCGAAGCCCATGATGGTGTCGTCGTCGGAGAAGGCGGCGTAGACGATCTGGCCGACCCGGAACTTGACGCGGTCGCGCACCAGCGCCTCGTAGGAACGAGGGAGCGGGGCCACGATCGCCCGGGCGTCGTCGATCGTCACCCCCATCGGCGGCGCAGGATCTCGGCGGTGGACTCGTCGGCGGGCAGGAAGGCCTCGAGCTGCAGCTCGGCGAGCGTCACGTCGGCGGCGGTGGCGAACGACGTGAGGGTGGTGATGAGGCGGAGGTCGCCGTCGGCCGAGGCCAGCTCGAGCGGCACGGCGAAGCCGAGCCCGTCGGCCTCGTCCGGGAGGGGCGGCAGGTAGCCCTCGAGCTCGGTGAGCAACGCCTCCAACGAGGCGTCCGGACTCCGCACGAGCTGGGCCCGCAGGTTCGTGGTGATGTGCCGCCCCCACTCGGGCAGGTTGCGCACCCGGCGGGCCAGGCCGTCGGGGTGGAGGGCGTGGCGGAAGAGGTTCACGGGGGGCACCAGCAGCGCCGGGTCGACGTCCTCGTTGAACACGTCGAAGGCCCGGTTGGCGGCGACCAGGACGCCGTGTGGTCGCACGATGATCGCCGGGTACGGAAGGTGGCCGTCGAGGATCGTGTCCAGCGCCTGGAGCACCGGTCCGAGGGCGGCGCCGTCGAGCGAGGACTCGGGGAACGCCGGGGCGAAGCCGGCCGCGACGAGCAGCTCGTTGCGCTCGCGCAG
>DATHEV010000886.1:0-3915 GCA_035318405.1 Iamia sp. | reverse complement strand
CGCACGGTACCAACGGCCCCGCGTCGTCGCTGTCCACGACGCCCGGCGCGCCGGCCCGGGACGTGCGACGATGCCGCCCGATGGCACCCGAGGCAGCGCGAGACGTCGTCGACGCCGACCGGGAGGCGATGGCCCGACGGGGCCTGCGGCTGGCCTGGTGGGCCGAGCAGCAGCCCGACGCCCGGGCGATCATCACGCCCGACGGGTCCGGCGACCGGACCTACGCCGAGCTCAACGCCCACAGCAACCAGGTGGTGCGGGCGCTGCGCCGCCGCGGGCTCCAGGTCGGCGACGCCGTCGCCCTCGCCTGTCCCAACCGGGCCGAGTACGCCGAGGTCGTCGAGGCCACCCTGCGGGCCGGGTTCCGCCTCACCCCGATCAACTGGCACCTCACCGGCGACGAGGCCGCCTACATCGTGGCCAACTGCCAGGCCAAGGCCCTCGTGGCCGACGCCGCCGTCGGGCCCATGGCCGCGGGCGCGGCCGATGGGGCCCCGGGCTGCGACGTGCGGCTCTCGATCGGCGGGGCCATCGCCGGATTCGAGCCGCTGGCGGCGGCGATGGCGGCCGAGAGCGGTGCCGACATCGACGACCCGACGCCCGGCTCGAACATGCTCTACACGTCGGGCACCACGGGCCGGCCCAAGGGCGTCCACCGGCCCTACGACCCCGCCGCCGACACCGCCCCGGTCGTCAACCTCTACCTCTACGACGAGACCGGGGGCGACGTCCACCTCTGCACCGGCCCGCTGTACCACGCCGCCCCGCTGGCCTTCTCGCTGTCGGTCCCGCTGGCCTTCGGGGCGACCGTCGTCCTCATGGAGCAGTGGGACGCGGCCACTGCCCTGCGCCTGATCGAGGAGCACGGCGTCACGCACACCCACATGGTCGCCACCATGTTCCACCGCCTCCTGTCGCTCCCGTCCGACGTGCGGGCGGCCGCCGACGTGAGCTCCCTGCGCCACGTCCTCCACGGGGCGGCGCCGTGCCCGGTGCCGGTCAAGCAGGCGCTGATGGACTGGTGGGGACCGATCGTGTGGGAGTACTACGCCGCCACCGAGGGGGTCGGCTGCTTCGCCTCGCCGCAGACGTGGCTGGCGCGGCCCGGCACCGTGGGGAGGCCGGTGCCCGACGATCAGGTCTTCGTCGGGTCCGAGGACGGCGTGCCGCGTCCTCCCGGCGAGGTGGGCCTCGTCTACATCAAGGCTCCCGCCACCGGTCGCTTCGCCTACTTCGGCGACGACGACAAGACGGCGTCGTCCTACCGAGGCGACCACTTCACGCTGGGCGACGTCGGCTACATGGACGCCGACGGCTACCTGTTCCTCACCGACCGCTCGGCCGACCTGATCATCTCCGGCGGCGTGAACATCTACCCGGCCGAGGTCGACGCCGTCCTCCTCGCCCACCCGGCCGTGGGCGACGCCGCCACCATCGGCGTGCCCGACGAGGAGTGGGGCGAGCGGGTCCTGTCGGTCGTCGAGCTCCAGCCCGACGTCGTCGCCTCCGAGGCCCTGGCCGCCGAGCTCATCGCCTTCTGCCGCGACCGGCTGGCCCACTTCAAGTGCCCTCGTGCCGTCGACTTCACCGACGCCTTGCCCCGCCAGGACAACGGCAAGCTCTACAAGCGCCGCCTGCGGGAGCACTACGCGGCATCAGCCTGACGGGCCGATAGGAAGGTCCCCATGGACGTCTTCGAGGCCATGTCCACCACCCGCGCCATGCGCCGGCTCGACATCGATCGCGAGGTCGACGACGCCGACGTGCTCAAGATGGTCGAGGCCGCCACCAAGGCCGCGACCGGCGGCAACTCCCAGCCCGTGCGGTGGATGGTGGTGCGCGACGCCGACAAGCGGGCCCGGATCGGCGCGATCTACGGCGAGTGCTGGCGGATGGTGCGGCCGATGTACGCCGACCGCGAGCCGACCCCGGCGGGCGACCGGATGCTGGCCTCGGCCGACCACCTCGGCGACCACATGGGCGAGGCGCCGGTGATCATCCTCCCGTGCTCGAAGGGCCAGGAGGGCCAGGTCGAGTCGTCGATCTTCCCCGGCGTCCAGAACCTCTTCCTGGCCGGTCGGGCCCTCGGCCTGGGCACGACGCTCACCACCGTCCACCGTCTGAAGGAGGTCGAGGTCCGCGCCGTCCTCGACATCCCCGCCGACGTCAACACCTGGGCCATGATCCCCGTCGGCCACCCCCTCGGCCGCTGGGGCGAGCCCAAGCGCCGCCCCGTCGAAGAGGTCACCTACTACAACACCTGGAAGACCCCACCCCCCGCCTAGTCAGCCGGCGCGGAGGGTGGCGCGGAAGCCGACTCGGGCCCGGCGCATGCCCTCTCGCAGCGGTGGCTCACCGGGCAGCACCGTGAAGGCGGAGTCGTCGGGAGCCGCCTTCGGAGTCCGCGACGCCGGCCGGGGCGGGGGCGGCGGGACCGGGTGCTTGGCCAGGTCGGTCCGATCCCTGTCGTCGTCCACCTGGGGCCCGTCCTGCGACGAGACGTCGGCCGAGAGCAGGCTGCGGGCGACGCCCTGCTCGGCGGCCTCGTGGGCGACCTCGCCGGCCACGTCCCGGACCTTGGGCGCCGAGGGTGACCAGGGCCGGAGGCTCTGCGCCGTCTCCTCGTAGAAGTCCTCGAGCGTGTGCAGCACGGAGCCGATGAAGGTGCCGCGCCCGCGTCCTCGCTTGGGTCCCATGGGCAGCGAGTGGACGAGTCGGAAGGCCCGGAGGTCCTTCTTGGCGTCCGTGACCAGGATGGTGGGGTCCTCGCGCACCGCTCCGAGGAGGGCGGACGCGGCGACGGCCCGGGTGCCGGTGACGTAGGTGTCGATCCGCAGGCCGGGCGGCGCCGAGGCCAGCTGGCGGACGAGCCAGTTCACCCTGGTCAGCGGCCGGCCCGACCTGGGGCTGTCGATCGTGAGAGAGCAGGAGACCCGCTGCGCGCGGAGGTCGGCCTCGACCGTGAGCGGTCCGACACCACCCGGGATCCGGATGTCCCGACGGAGGACGCCCGACTCGACCAGCCCGCAGACGGTGGCGAACACGGCGGCCTGCGGGTCGGCCGCCTCCTTGCGGGTCAGGACGGGCTGGACCTCCACACCCAGCTTCTGGCCGAGGGTCAGACAGGCGTACCGCACCAGCTGCTCCCACCGGGCCACGACGGGGGCGACGCCCTTGTCGGCGGGCCGGATGGTCCCGTCCTCGACGGCGTTGCGGACCGGGACCCAGTGGTCGCCCATGTCCGACACGCCCATGGCGCCGGACCGGTCGTGCTCGAGGTATCGGATCAGCTCGCCCAGGATCCAGGCCTGGTCGGGGTCGGCGACGCCCCGGTGGACCTTCTGCATGATCGCCGCCGACAGGACCTCGGTCCACGACAGGTGATGGATCGGGATCTTCTTGAGCTTCCGCTTGTCGAGCGTCGTGGGATGGACGCCCGGCATGGGGGACAGCTCGTTGGAGATGGTGATGAGGGCGTCGAAGCCCTCAGCCTTGGCCACGTCCAGGTAGGCCTCCAGCTGCTCCTGGGCGAGCTGGTTCGTCCCCGTCTTGACCTCGACCAGCGCGGTCCAGGCCTTGGAGCCTCGGGTCACCCGCACCAGCCCGTCGGGGAACACCCGCTTCTCGCCGATCTCGAACGGGACCTCGACGTAGGCCTCGACGGTCCCGGCCGGCGCGCCGAACGGCTTGGTCATGGCCACGCCGAACTCGCGCACCGCGGTCATGACGGCCAGCAGCGCGGACGTGGCCCGTCGCTCCTGCTCCTCGGCGCCGTTGATCCCCGAGGTCGGGATCAGCCGAGCCGCGTGCCAGGTCTCCTCAGCCATGTTCCATCCCCTCCCGGGTGGTATCCGCGCCGACACTACCCGTGGCCGACTCTGGCGGAGGCTGACGGGCACACGGGAACGCGGTGGA
>DATHEV010000885.1:0-9685 GCA_035318405.1 Iamia sp. | reverse complement strand
ACGGGATCAACCCGACCAGGGCCGCCAGCTCACATCCTCAACGCTGACTGTTCGGTTCGGTCAGTCCCCGGACCCACCACAACGCTACGACCCACACCAACCGCCCGCCACAGAAGCGGCCTTCTTCAACAGCGTCCTAGGGCATCGAGCGGTCGCGGGTCGCACCCGACGGGGTCGCCGGAGGCCCGCCCGGTAACCTCGCCCGCCGTGGCGCACGGGACCCCTCCCGGCCGTCCACACCCCCTCCTGTGACCGCGACCTCGCCCGCCCCCGCCCGCCCCGACGCCGTCACGGAACCCCCGCCGTGGGGCATGGGCGAGGTCGCCCTGGCCGCCCTGGCCACCCTGGTGATCAGCGCCGTGCTGGGCGGGCTGATCCTGGGGGTGGCCGACGTCAAGGACACCGACGATGCGTCATTGGTCACCATCGCCCTGATCCAGACCACGCTCTGGGTCGGGATGCTGGGGTCGATCGCCGTCGTCCTCCGGCGCCGGGGGGCCTCGCTCCGCCGCCTCGGCCTCCGGGCCCGGTGGGTCGACGTCCCCGTCGGGATCGTGGCCGGCGTGCTCGGCCAGCTCGTGCTCGTCCCGGTGATCTCCTGGCCCTGGGTCACGATCCTGGGCAAGGACTCCGACGAGCTGATGGAGCCGGCCTGCCGGCTGGCCGACAAGGCCGACGATCCGCTGGGCATCGTCCTGCTCTTCGCCATCACCGTGATCGGCGCCCCGATCGTCGAGGAGCTCTTCTTCCGGGGGTTCGTCCAGCAGGCCGCCGTGTCCGCCTTCACCCGGAACGTCCCGACCGACGACGACGCCGCCGATGCCGACGCCGCCCTGGCGGCCCGGCGGTTGGGCACCGGCTTCGGCCTGGTCCTCACCGCCATCTTGTTCGGGGTCATCCACTTCCAGGTGCTCCAGGCCCCCGCCCTCGTGGTCTTCGGGCTGCTGCTCGGGGTGCTCGCCCGCCGCAGCGGCCGCCTCGGGTCGAGCATCGTCACCCACATGGCCTTCAACGCCACGACGGTCGTGAGCCTCGTGGTGATGTCCTCGTCCTTCGACGACCAGTGCGGCGACGTGCTGGGGGCCGTGGGTCGGCTCGGGGGGTGGGGCGGGTGACCGTCGAGCTGAGCAAGGGCCTGGCCGGCGACGGCCCGAGCTGGGGGGCCGCCGACGACCCGACGGGCTCCGCCCCGCCCGAGGCCCGGTCGCTCCCGGCGTGGGAGCACGTCCGCAACGTCCTGCTGATCGCCCTGCGCCGGATCGGCGGGGCGTCGTGGGAGACGATCGTCACCGCCGTGGTGGTGGCCGCCTGCGCCCTGTTCGTCTTCGAGACGGTGCAGCCGGCGTGGATCTTCAAGGAGAACACGCCCACCGGCGGCGACATGGGCTCGCACGTGTGGGGGCCGATGTTCCTCATGCGCGAGGCGCTGCCCAACCTCCAGCTCAACGGCTGGGCGCCCGATTGGTACGCCGGCTTCCCCGCCTTCCAGTTCTACATGGTCGTCCCCATGCTGATGATCGTGGTGCTGCACGTCGGGGTGCGGAACCCGCTGCTGTGGGTGGCCCTCCCGGCCGTGCTCGCCGTGATCCCGCTGGGGTGGTTCGTGCCCAAGCTCCACCGGTACCGGTGGTTCCTCTTCGGGGTCGGGATCTTCCTCGCCGTGCTGGTGGTGCCGGTGCCCTACGGCGTGGCGTTCAAGCTGATCGCGGTGTCGGGCCTGGTCGGCATGCCCATCGCGGCGTGGGCCCTGGGCCGCATGGCGGGTGCCCCGTTCCCGATCCCGCCCGCCCTGGCGCTCGGGTCACTGTTCTTCATCTGCAACCTGGAGCCGACGCTCAACTCCGGCACCGGCAACATCATCGGCGGGAACCTGACCTCGACGATGGCGGGCGAGTTCTCGTTCTCGATCAGCCTGACGCTCGCCCTCGTCTACCTGGGCCTGCTGATCCGCGGGCTGCGCACCGGCAAGGGCCGGGGCATCACGGCGGCGACCCTCGCCCTGTGCGGGCTCTGCCACATCATCCCCGCCTTCTACGTGATCGGCGCCACCGTCGTGGCGCTGGTGGTGTGGCCGGGCATCCAGCGGCTGCGGTGGTTCCTGCCCGTCGGCCCCGTGGCCGGGCTCCTCGCCGCCTTCTGGATCGTGCCCTTCGCCGGCCGCCACGCCTACGTCAACGACATGGGCTGGGAGCCGCTGCCGCACGTCAACGGGGGCGACGCCCGCACCGTCTGGGTCTACCTCGACACGCAGGGTCAGCTGGTGGCCATGTTGGCCGTGGGGCTGGTGGTCGCCGCCGCCCTGGTCGCCGGCGTCTGGTTCGGGGTGGGGCCCCAGCGCCGCGGCATCCTCAGCCCGCTGGCGGGCGTGGCCGGCCTGGTGGTCGGCGGCCTCGGCACCATCTACGTGCTGAGCCACGTCACCGCGGTCGAGGCGGGGCTGGGACCGGCCCAGACGACGGCGGGGGAGGAGGGCGCCCAGACGATCTTCAGCTACCTGCTGCCGAGCAGCGACGCCCTCGACCTGCCCCTGCTCGTCGCCGGCGTCGGCCTGGTCGTCGGCATCGTCTTCCAGCAGCGGCTGGCCTACCTGCTGGCGGCGATGGGGGCCGGGGGAGCCCTCGGGTTCGTCATCGTCGGCGACAACCGGCTGTGGAACGCCCGTCTGCTCCCCCTCTACTACCTGGCGCTGTTCCTGCTCGCCGCCCTGGGGGTGGCCGAGGTGCTCCGGGCCGTGTCGATCCTGGTGTCGCGGGACCCCGACCGGCCCACGCCGTGGGTCGGCGTCGGGGCGGCCGTGCCGGCGACCCTCGCCGTGCTGATCTTCCTCGGCGGCCCGCTCAGCCTCGAGCAGCTGCCCGGCATCGACGTCACCAACGACAAGGGCGAGCCGGCTCTGGCCGGGATCGCGCGTACCTACCGCAACCCGGGGTCGGGCTGGGCCAAGTTCAACTTCAAGGGCCTCGAGGGCCAGCCCGCCAAGGCCGACCAGGCCGAGGGGGCCACCGTGCCCAACGGCCAGGGTGGCTGGCCCGAGTACCGCGACATGGTCGCCACCATGGACGGCCTCGGTCAGGACCCCGAACACGGCTGCGGCCGGGCCTTCTGGGAGTTCGACCGGGACCGGCTCCAGTCGTACGGCACGACGATGGCGCCGATGATGCTCCCGTACTTCACCGACGGGTGCATCGGCTCGATGGAGGGCCTCTACTTCGAGTCCTCGGCCACCACGCCGTACCACTTCATCACCCAGTGCAAGCTGTCCCAGGCGGGCTCGTGCTCGCAGCGCGACCTGGCCTACACGTCGTTCGACGGCGAGAAGGGCATCGACCAGCTCGAGCTGATGGGCGTGAAGTACTACATGGCGGCGTCGCAGACCGCCGTCGACGCCGCCGCCCGCGACGACCGTCTCACCGAGGTGGCCGTGTCGGGCCCCTGGCACGTCTACGAGCTGGACCCCGTCGAGACCCAGATGGTGGTGGGTCTCGACCACCTGCCCGTGGTGCTCGAGGGCGTCGGGCCCACCCAGGACAGCTGGCTCGACCCCGCCATCTCCTGGTTCAACGATCCCGAGCGGTGGGACGTCCCGTTCGCCATCGACGGGCCCGACGACTGGGCTCGGGTCGAGCTCCCGGAGCTGTCCGACACCAACGCCGACGGCACCACCCGCAAGTTCGGCGATCGCACGCTGCCCGACTTCCCCGAGGAGACGGTGCGGCGGGCCGAGGTCACCGACATCGAGATGGGCGACGAGAAGCTCTCGTTCACCGTCGACCGGCCCGGCACACCGGTGCTGGTGAAGGTCTCGTACTTCCCCAACTGGGAGGTCGAGGGGGCCGACGGCCCGTACCGGGTGGCGCCCAACCTGATGGTGGTCATCCCGACCGACACCGAGGTCACCATGACCTACGGGCGGACGACGCTGGACTGGGCCGCCTACCTGCTGACCTTCCTCGGCCTGCTCGCCCTGGTCGGCTTCTGGCGCTTCGGGCCGGTGCCGATCCCCGAGGGCATGATCGACCGCCGCCGGCGCGAGCGCCGCGAGGCCCGCGCCGCCGCCCTCGCGGTCACCGCTGCGGCCGCCCCGCCGGCGCCCGAGTGGACCGTCCACGGCGCCCCTCCGTGGCCCGCCGCGCCACCGTCGTCGGGTTCGCCCGGCGACTCCGATCCGCCCGGCGTCCCGTGGGCCGACGCCGACGCCCTCCCGCCCGGCGGCCACGACCCCGACGAGGCGGTCGGCACCTGGACCTCGCCGGTCGACCTCGAGGTCTCGCCGGGCCCGCCCGGACCCGGCGCGCCCGGACGGAGCGCCGCGCCGAGCGACGACCCCGCGCCCGACGACGGGCCGGGCCCGTGGGCCCCGCCCGGCGACGAGCGGGGCGACACGGGGCCGTGAGGGAGCGGCTGCGCCGGTTCGCCTCGATCGGGCTGATCGCCACGCTGGTCGACATCGGGGTCCTGCTCCTGGCGGCTCGGGTCCTCGGCCTGATCGTGGTGGCCGCCGACGCCGTCGCCCTGCTGGTCGCCGCCCTCGTGAGCTTCTGGCTGCACCGCCAGATCACCTTCGCCGGCGACCCGGCCGTCCGCTGGGTGCACCGGCCGCTGGCCTTCGCCCTCAGCGCCGTCGTGGCCGGCGCCGTCGACGTCGTCGTGCTGCGCACGCTGGTCGAGGTCACGGGCTGGGAGTCCGCCCCCGCCCTGGCCGCGGCGAAGGTCCCGGCCATCGCCGCCGCCTCGGCGGTGCGCTTCGTCGCCTACCGGTGGGTGCTGTTCGGGGTGGTCCGGGCCGAGCTGTCCGAGCAGGTCCCCCGGCCGCCCGCGCCCGGGACGGCCCGGCTCACGGTCGTCGTCCCCGCCTACCGGGAGGCCGACCGCATCGCCGCCACCGTCGAGCGCATCCGGGCCGAGCTGGCGCCGGTGGCGCCCGGCGCCGAGCTGGAGGTCGTCGTCGTCGACGACGGCTCGCGGGACGGCACGGCCGACGCGGCCCGCGCCGCCGGCGCCGACCAGGTCGTGGTGCTGGCGGACAACCGGGGCAAGGGGGCCGCCGTCCGGGCCGGGGTGCTGGCCGCCACGGGGCGGACGGTCGCCTTCACCGACGCCGACCTGTCGTACCCGCCGGGCCAGATCGCCGACCTGCTGGTCGAGGTCGAGGCCGGCTGGGACGTGGTCGTGGGGAGCAGGGTCCACACCGAGACGTCGACGCTGGTGCGGGCCCGCGCCGTCCGGGAGCTGGGCGGCCGGGTCATCAACCTGGCCACCCACGCCGTGCTGCTCGGCGCCCACCGGGACACGCAGTGCGGGCTGAAGGCCTTCCGCTCCGACGTGGCCCGGTCGCTGTTCGCCCGCACCCGCGTCGACGGCTTCGCCTTCGACGTCGAGCTGTTCCACCTGGCCGAGCGCGACCGCCTCTCGCTCCGCGAGGTGCCCGTCCAGGTGGCCAACGCCGAGCGTTCCTCGGTCCGCGTCGTGCGGGACGGCCTGCGGATCGTGCGGGACCTGGCCCGGATCATCCGCGACGGTCGTGCCGGCCTCTACGACCAGCCCGAGTCCGAGGCTCTGCCGACCGGCGGCGACCGCTGCCGACCGGCGTCGTGATCCGCGTGGCGGACCTCGAGCCCCGGATGACCTAGGTTGGACCTGGTCATCTGGGATATCGGCTGAGGAGAGCACACATGCGCGGGACACTGAAGGCGATCGCAGGGCTCTGCTTCCTGACGGGGACGTTGTTCTTCGCCAGTAGTAGTGCGCCGGTGAGCGCCCAGGAGTGCGGCGGGTACTCCGGCAACCCGTGCGTCGAGGAGGAGGTGCTCGAGGTCGAGTACCCCTCGTGCGTCGTGGCCAACGATCCCTTCGCCGTCACGGGCTCGGTCACCCCGCCCGACGCCGCCTCCGCCGGTGAGGACATCGCCTTCGACATCGACGGCCAGTCGGCCGGCACGCTCGCCATCGCCGACGACGGCTCGATCTCGGGCTCGCTGACCACCCCGAACCTGGCGCTCGGCAACTACACCTTCACCGCCGTGACCGGCGAGCTCGAGGCCTCCGGACCGATCGAGGTCTGCACCGACCCCAACGTCGGCAGCAACAACAACAACGTCACCGGGAACACCCCGCTGGCCCGCACCGGCTTCGACGCCACGCCGGTGGTCACCCTCGGTGCCGCCGCCCTGGTCCTCGGTGCCGCCGCCGTCTACGGCAGCAAGCGCCGCCGGGTCGCCTGATCCACCCCCGCTGATCCGACCGGAGGCCGGCCCACGGGCCGGCCTCCGTCGCGTCCGGGCCCTGTCGGCCCTGGTCAGAGGGCGCTTCGGGAGAACCTCGGAGAAATGTCGGGCGAGGTGTCGAACGGGGCGAGCCTCGTTCGTGGACAGGATGAGGGCCGGTACGGTGCCGGCCTCGGAGACAAGGAGACACCCCCATGAAGCAGTACATGCTGAGCGTCCACCACGATCCTGCCGCCGAGGCCGAGGCGCCGGAGATGACGCCCGCGGAGATGCAGGCGATGTACGAGAACGTCGCCGCCTTCAACGAGGAGGCCGAGGCGGCCGACGCCATGGTCTTCGGCTGTGGCCTGTTCCCGCCGGACACGTGCACGATGGTCCGCACCGAGGGCGGCGAGATGCTCCTCACCGACGGCCCCTTCGCCGAGACCAAGGAGTACCTGGGCGGCTTCTGGATCATCAAGTGCGACGACCTCGACGCCGCCCTGGAGTGGGCCCGCAAGGCCGCCGACGCCCTGAGCGGCGGCCCGGTCGAGGTCCGGCCCCTCCAGGAGGACGCCGAGTAGCGGCATGGGCGACGCGGCCAGCAAGGACGACGACCCGGCCCGGCTCCTCGAGCGGATCTTCCGGCAGGAGCGGGGCGCCGTCATCGCCACCCTGATCCGCCTCCTCGGCGACATCGACAGCGCCGAGGAGGCGGTCCAGGAGGCCTACGTCGTCGCCCTCCGGACCTGGCCCGAGCGGGGCATCCCCCCGAACCCGGGCGGTTGGCTGGTCACGACCGCCCGCAACCGGGCCATCGACCGGATCCGCCGGGAGTCCACCCGGCAGGACCGCTACGAGCAGGCCCATCACCTCACCGACCACGATCCCGAGACCGAGGAGGTCGGACCCGTGCGCGACGACCGGCTCCGTCTCATCTTCACCTGCTGCCACCCGGCGCTCGACCGCCGAGCCCAGGTCGCCCTGACCCTCCGCCTGCTGGGCGGGCTGGAGACACCCGAGATCGCCCGGGCCTTCCTGGTGCCCGAGGCGACGATGGGCCAGCGCATCGTCCGGGCCAAGCGCAAGATCCGCGACGCCAACGTGCCCTACCGGATCCCCCGCGACGCCGAGCTGCCCGACCGCCTGGCGAGTGTGCTGGCGGTGGTCTACCTCGTGTTCAACGAGGGCTACACCGCCACCGCCGGCGACGACCTGGCCCGGGCCGACCTGGCCGAGGAGGCCGTCCGCCTGGCCCGGGTGCTGGCCGACCTCATGCCCGACGAGCCCGAGGCGCTGGGTCTCCTCGCCCTGCTGCTGCTGACCGAGGCCCGCCGCCCGGCCCGCACCGACGCCGACGGCGAGGTCGTGCTCCTCGCCGACCAGGACCGCACCCTCTGGGACCAGGAGCTGGCCGCCGAGGGCCGGGCCATCGTCCGCCGCTGCATCCGGCGCAACGCCCCCGGGCCGTACCAGCTCCAGGCCGCCATCGCCGGCGTGCACAGCCAGGCGGCCACCGCCGAGGCCACCGACTGGGGCCAGATCCTCCAGTCCTACGACCTGCTGGCGGCGCTGATGCCCACACCGGTCGTCCAGCTCAACCGGGCCGTCGCCGTGGCCGAGGTGCGGGGGCCGGCGGCCGCGCTGGTCGAGGTCGAAGGCCTGGCCGACGCCCTCGACGGCTACCACCTGTTCCACGCGACGCGGGGCGAGCTGCTGGCCCGCCTCGACCGCATCGCCGAGGCGCGCGACGCCTTCGCCGCCGCCCACGACCGAGCCGGCAACGAGGCCGAGCGCCGCTTCCTCGCCCGTCGCCGCGACGACGTCGCGGCGGGAACCGGGGACACCGGGGCCGCGGGGGGCGAAGACCCCTCCGACTAGGGTCGGTCGGCCATGGCCGACCTCGATGCGATCTTCAAGGCCTACGACGTCCGCGGGCTCGTCGGCGAGCAGATCGACGCCGAGGCGTGCCGTGCCATCGGCGGCGCCTTCGCCCGCTTCGCCAAGGAGTCCGAGGGCGCCGAGCGCATCCTCGTCGGGCGCGACATGCGGCCCAGTGGGGTGCAGTTCGCCGCCGCCTTCGCCGAGGGCGCCCAGGCCCAGGGCATCGACGTGGTCGACATCGGCCTGTGCTCGACCGACATGGTCTACTTCGCCTCCGGTCGGCTGAAGGCGCCCGGCGCCATGTTCACGGCCAGCCACAACCCGGCCGCCTACAACGGCATCAAGTTCTGCCTGACCGAGGCCAAGGCCGTGGGCCAGGACACCGGTCTCGACCGGATCAAGGCCCTGGCCGCGACGGGCGTGCCCGAGCACCTCGGCGAGCCCGGGCGGTTCAGCCAGCAGGATCTCCTCGGCGCCTTCGTCGACCACGTCCGCTCGTTCGTCGACACCGCCGCCTTCGCCCCGCTGAAGATCGTGGCCGACACGGCCAACGGCATGGGTGGCCTCGTCGTCCCGGCCGCCTTCGCCGGGCTCCCGGTCGAGCTCGAGGTCATGTACGCCGAGCTCGACGGCACGTTCCCCAACCACCCGGCCGACCCCATCCAGGTCGAGAACCAGCAGGACCTCATCACGCGGGTCCTGGAGACCGGCGCCGACATCGGCCTGGCCTTCGACGGCGACGCCGACCGGGTCTTCGTGGTCGACGACAAGGGCGAGCCCATCTCCGGCTCGACCACCACCGCCATGGTCGCCGCCGGCGTGCTGGAGAAGGAGCCGGGGGCCACCATCCTCCACAACCTGATCTGCTCCAAGGCCGTGCCCGAGATCATCCGCGAGAAGGGCGGCACGCCCATCCGCACCCAGGTGGGCCACTCGCTCATCAAGGCGGTCATGGCCGAGACCGGCGCCGCCTTCGGGGGCGAGCACTCGGCCCACTACTACTTCCGCGACAACTGGCGGGCCGACAGCGGGCTCATCGCCGCCATGCACGTCATCGAGGGCCGCAGCAAGGCCGGCATCCCGCTGTCGGAGATGCGCCAGCCCTTCGACCGCTACACCATGTCGGGCGAGCTCAACACCACGGTCGACGACCCGCTGGCGGTCATCGAGCGGGTGGCGGCGGCGTTCCCGGACGGCGACCAGGACCGGCTCGACGGGCTCACCGTCGACCTCGGCGCCTGGTGGTTCAACCTGCGACCGTCCAACACCGAGCCGCTCCTGCGTCTCAACCTCGAGGCCCCCACCCGGCCCGAGTGCGACGAACACGTGGCCGAGGTGCTCGGCCTCATCACCGGATCGGCTCCCGCCGCTCCCTGACCTCCGGAGGACGCGCCATGGCGCTCGACCCCCAGCTGCTCGACATCCTGGCCTGTCCCGAGGACAAGGGCCCCCTGCTGTACTTCGAGGACGAGTCGGCCCTCTACAACCCGCGCCTCAAGCGTCGCTACCGCATCGAGGACGACATTCCGGTGATGCTCGTGGACGAGGCCGAGGGCGTCGACGACGCCGAGCACGAACGGCTCCTGGCCAAGGCCGAG
>DATHEV010000884.1:0-2374 GCA_035318405.1 Iamia sp. | reverse complement strand
CCTACGTGGCCGCCCAGGGCACGGCGATGGGCCGGGCCGGACGGGTCCACGTCGAGCGGGAGGGGGCCACGACGTGGATCGGCGGCGACACCGTCACCGTCCTGGCCGGCACCGCCACCCTGTGACCCTCGTCCGGGGCGGGAAGCACCGGGCCACTCGCCCGGTTGCACCTCTTTCGTGACCCTGGACGCGACCGCCACCGAGCCCGACGCGCCATCGGGGCGGCTGGTCACGCCCACCTTCGTCCTCATCACCGTCGCCGCCCTGGGCTACTTCACCGCCCTGGGCATGCACCTGCCGGTCCTGCCCCGCTACGTGGAGGACGAGCTGGGCGGCTCGGGCGTGGCGGTGGGCGCCGCCGTCGGGGCCTTCGCCGTGTCCGCCGCCCTGGTGCGCCCGGCCGTCGGCCGTCTGGGCGACACGCTCGGTCGCCGACCCCTGGCCGTGGTGGGCGCCTCCGTCGCCGCCGTCTCCATCCTCGGCTACGGCCTGGTCGAGTCGCTGCCCGTGCTCATCGCCTTCCGGCTGCTGACCGGCCTCGGCGAGGCCGCCTTCTTCGTGGGCGTGGCCACCGCCGCCCAGGACCTCAGCCCCGACGACCGGCGGGGCGAGGCGGCGTCGTTCTTCTCCACCGCGATCTACGGCGGGCTGGCCATCGGGCCCTTCCTGGGCGAGGTCCTCTACCGCAACGGCGGAGCGGGCCGGGTGTGGTTGGTCTCGGCCGTGCTGGCCGCCATCGGGGCCGCCGTCGCCCTCCTCATCCCGCGGGAGCTGGGCAAGCAGGCCCCGAAGACGCTGGTCGAAGGTGAGGTGGTCGAGACCTCCGATGGATCGGGCCACGGCTTCCTCCACCCGGCGGCGGTCATGCCGGGCACGATCCTGCTGCTGGGGCTGATGGGCTTCGCCGCCTTCGGCTCGTTCCTCGCCATCCACCTCGACGACCTCGGCATCGACGACGCCGGGCCCTACTTCCTGCTCTACGGCGTGTCCATCCTGGTGATGCGGATCCTCGGCGCCCGGGTTCCGGACCGCTTCGGCGCGGTGCGGACCACGACGGTGTCGCTCGTCGCCATCGCCGTGGGCTGCCTGCTGATCGCCGCCGTCGACGCCGCCCTCGCCATCGCCGCCGGCACCCTCGTCTTCTCGATCGGGATGTCGCTGCTGTTCCCGGCCCTGTTCGGCCTGACCGTCAACACCGCCCCGGCGGCCGAGCGCAGCCACGCCGTGGGCACCTTCTCGCTCTTCTTCGACCTGTCGCAGGGCGTGGGCGCACCCGTCCTCGGCGTCGTCGTCGACCTGGTCGGCTCGGACCGGGCCGCCTTCGTCACCGCCGCCGCCATCGCCCTCGTCGGTCTGGTCGTCGCCCGAGCCAAGCTCCCCCGCCCGGCGTAGGAGCGCCAGCAGGTGTCGCAACGCTGTGACACCATGTGCCGGCTCCGGAGGAGGATCCACCTCTGTCCGCCGAGCGTGGAGGGACCGATGGATCACGACGTGAGCGCGGCCGCACACGACTTCACCCTGGTGCGAGACACCTCGACCACCTACCGCCTGGCAGGGATCGTGACGACGCCCTCGACGGGCTGGACGGTCGAGTTCCACCCGATGAGCGATGGCATCGTCGACGACCCCGAGATCGCCCGCTTCCTGGTGCACGCCGTGCCGCCGGTCGAGGACGTCGCCATCGAGGAGGTCGCCACCGACCATCCCGTCGAGGCGTCGTTCGAGGACGCCGCCGAGCTGACGGCGGCCTTCGTCCACCTCCAGGGCGCGACGTTCGGCCAGGACGGGACCGATTTCGAGGTCCCGGTGGCCTAGGGCCGTCCTCGTCGGCCCCGCCCGACCCGCGCCGACCGGTACCCCTGGCGGGGCCGAGCGATGGCGCGCACCATGGATGCCATGGCGGACACGACGTGTGCTCCGGCGCGCCCGCGGTTGGCCCTGAGCGTGGCCGCCATGGCCGAGCCTCGTCGCCGGGCTAGCCGCCGTCCTCGTCGTCGCCGCCCCGGCCGCGACCACGGCCCCGGCCACCGTCGTCCATCTGCTCGAGGGCGGCGATCAGGATCGCCGCCTCCTCGTCGGTGAGCCGGGCGCCCCGGTGGATCATCGTGTACTGCGACGGGGGCATGGCGCCCTCCTCGACCTCCTCGGCGGCGTCGTCGGCCTCGGACTCCTCGCCCCACTCGGAGAAGTTCAGGACGGCGCGGCCCCGGTCGACGTCCCGCCGGACCAGCCACGACATGGGGGCGACGTAGGAGTAGGCGGGCCAGTCGGTCTCGTTGCTGTGGCACGAGTAGCACGACTCCCGGGCGATGGCCTCGGCCTCGGCGTCGGGCCACGGCGCCTCGGCGGTGACCGCCGGGTTGGTCTTGTGCCA
>DATHEV010000883.1:0-2879 GCA_035318405.1 Iamia sp. | reverse complement strand
CGTGGGCCAGCTCGTGCAGGATCACCGACCGCACCTGGTCGCTCCCGCCCCTCACCTGGAGCGACTCCTGCATCTGCGGCCCGTCGAGCACGAGCATGCCGGTGACGTAGGCGTACGGGCTGGCATCGTCGCGGCGCACGGCCACGTTGCCGCCCTGGCCGCCGACGGCGCCGGCCAGCGCCGGGATGGCCTCGGGGTCGCTCCACGCCACGAGGATCGGGGCCCATCGGTCGCCGTAGCGCTCCTGCTGGACGGGGTCCCGGTGCTCGGCGGGGGCCTCGTCGGTCGACCCCTCGTCGTCGATCCGCAGACCCGTGGCCCGCGCCACCTGGGCCAGCGCCTCGGTCAGGAGCCGGGCCCCGCCGTCGGGGACCATCCGGTCGTCGACGACCACGGCGAGGGACCGGCACGGGTCCCAGGTCACCGGGTCGTCGGTGCCCTCCTGGGTCCGGGTGAAGACGTGGGATGCGGCCGGGTCGACATCCGCAGGCGGGGCGCCGAGGGGCTCGTCGGCCTCCGGCGCCGGGGTCGGGAAGGCGTACCGGGTGCCCTCGAACGTGAAGGTGGCGGCCGCCGACGCCGCGCCCGACTCCTCCTCCTCCGACCGGTCGGGCTCGGGCGGAGGCGGGGGCTCGTCGTCGGCCCGGGTGACCACGAACGCCACCACGAGGACGCCGGCGGCGAGGGTGGCGACGAAGCCGGGCGCCAGCCGGCGGCGCGGCGGGGCCGACGGCTCGGGGTCGGGCGGCGGGACCGGGCCGGTCAGGAGAGCGGCCGCCCGGCCTGGAACGTGGCCGTGAGGCCCTCGCCCCACGTGGCCAGGTCGGGGGTGGTGGGCAGGCCCAGCGACCGGAGCTCGTCGGCGATGACGCCCGCGCCCAGCTCGACCACGACGTCGGCCGGGTCGATGACGCCGGTGCCCATGTCCATGCGCAGCGCGGTGGCGTGGGGCACGCCGTCCAGGTACGAGTAGCTGCTGGCCTCGACGCCCTCGGCCGGGCCGAGCGGGGCGGCGCGGGGCAGCTCGACCGCCAGCTGGAGGCCCTCGGCGGTGGCCAGGGTGACCCGCACGCCATCGTCGGTGTAGGCGAAGGCCAGGTCCTCGACCGTCTTGGGGAACCCCATCACCCGGTTGCCGGCCTCGCAGGTGAAGGCCTGGTTGACCGGCATGCGGTAGACGAACGAGCCGATGACGTCGGCCGGTGCCCCGGCCGGGCGGGCCAGGAAGCCCAGGTTGACCTCGTCGTAGTCGCCCCACGGGTTCTCGACGTAGTCGCACAGGGCGACGACCAGCTGGGCCGTCCCGGGCGCCACCTCGACCACCTCGAAGGCGTCGCCGGGGAGCAGCGCGGCGGCCGGACCGGCCGGCACCGAGAAGAGGAGGGTGGCGGCGTTCATCGCCGTGACCTCCATCGGGAAGGTGATCTCCTGCCCCTGGATCTCACCCCACACGGTCGTCCCCACAGCGCTCATGACGGGACTGTAACTCCGCCCTCGGGGACGGCGGGGGCCGATCGGTAGTGTGCGAGGCGTGACCGACGCCGATCTCGAGCAGCGCGCCATCAACGTCATCCGAGGCCTGGCGATGGACATGCCCATCCAGGCCAACAGCGGCCACCAGGGGACGGCCATGGCGCTCGCCCCGCTGGCCCACGTCCTCTGGACGCGGGTGATGACCTACGACGCCGGCTCGCCCCACTGGGTCGACCGCGACCGCTTCGTCCTCTCGGCCGGCCACGCCTCCGTGCTCCAGTACGCCATGCTCCACCTCACCGGCGTCAGCCTGACGATCGACGACCTCAAGGACTTCCGCCAGTGGGGCTCGGCCACGCCGGGCCACCCCGAGGCCGGCCACACCGTCGGCGTCGAGGTCACCACCGGTCCCCTGGGCCAGGGCCTCGGCCAGGCCGTGGGCCTGGCGCTGGCCGAGCGCTGGCTGCGGGCCACCTACGGCCAGGACGTGGTGGACCACCACACCTGGGTGATCGCCTCCGACGGCGACATGCAGGAGGGCATCAGCCACGAGGCCGCCTCGCTGGCCGGCCACCTGGGCCTGGGCCGCCTCATCGCCGTCTACGACGACAACCACATCTCGATCGACGGCCGCACCGACCTCACCTTCAGCGACGACACGCCCGGCCGGTTCCGGGCCTACGGCTGGGAGGTCGTCGAGCTGGGCGAGGCGTCCGAGGACCTCGACGCCCTCGAGGCCGCCCTGGTGGCGGCCAAGACCGACGAGGACCGCCCCACGCTGGTCGTGGTCCAGAGCAAGGTCGGCTACCCGTCGCCGAAGTGGACCGACGACCCCAAGGCCCACGGCAACCCGATCGACGCCGAGGAGGCGGCCCGGACCAAGGAGGTCATGGGCCTTCCGTCGGACGAGACCTTCTCCATCCCCGACGACGTCCTCGAGCTCTACCGCGAGGCCGGCCTTCGAGGCCAGGCCGCGCACGGCGCCTGGCAGACGCGGTTCGACCTCTGGGACGGCGACAAGTCGGCGTGGGCCGCCGGCCAGGGCATGACCGGCGTGCCCGGCTGGGAGGACGACATCCCGTCGTGGGCCCCCGGCGACTCGCCCGCCACCCGCGTGGCCAGCGGCGAGGTCTTCCAGGCCCTCTGCGAGAAGGTGCCCGGCCTCATCGGCGGCGGCGCCGACCTCTCCGGCAACACCGGCACCGCCCTGAAGGGCCTCGGCGTGCAGTCCCTCGATGACCCCGCCGGCCGCCAGATCTACTTCGGCATCCGCGAGCACGGCATGGCCGCGGCCATGAACGGCATGGCGCTGCACGGCGGGGTCATCCCCTACGGCGGCACCTTCATGGTGTTCTCGGACTACAGCCGGCCGTCGATCCGGCTCGCGGCGCTGATGGGCATCCGGG
>DATHEV010000882.1:0-4770 GCA_035318405.1 Iamia sp. | reverse complement strand
CCGGGTGAGCGACCTGGAGGCGCTGGCGTCGTCGACCGCCGGCAAGGTCGAGATCGAGGCCCTGGAAGAGGGTCGTGACGCCCAGATCGTCGAGCAGCTGATGAAGGCCGCGGTGCTCACCGTCTTCCGCGATCGCATCGGCACCGGCGTGGCCGGGCCCGTCGTCGACTCCTTCGACGACGGCGAGGTCATCCACACCGGCGAGGACGTCCGGGTGGCCGACTACGAGGCCCGGCTCGACGAGCGGCCCGGCCTGGCCGAGATCGTCGACGAGCTGGCCGGCGACGGGGCCATCCCGGCCGAGCGGGCCAGCGCCGCCGAGCTGGTGCTCGAGGGCCTCCACCTCTCCAAGCGCCTCAACAAGGACGCCGTCGGCGCCCGCGCCACCTACCGGGGGCGTTGAGAGGCCGGGAACCAGATCCCGGTCGCGTGCGTCGAAGCCCGCCGTGACCGGACGGGGACGAGGACGAGGACGAGCGGCGCTGGTCGCGCTGCTGGCGCTCGTCGGGTGCTCGGGCGGCGACCCCGGGTCCTCGTCGGAGGAGGACGGCCGGTCACGATCACCGTCGACGGAGGCGGGCGCGCCGGATGCGGACGGCGGCGCGCCCGTCGCGACGGAGGAGTGGGAGCAGCTCGACGACCTGCCCATCCCCGGCCGGGCCACGGCCGTGACGTTCTGGGTCGACGGCGAGCTCGTGGTGGTCGGGGGCGACACCTTCACCTGTCCCGACAGCGCTGACTGCATGGGTCCGGAGGAGCCGCCGTTCGCCGACGGCGCCGCCCTCGACCCGGCCACCGGGACCTGGCGGGACATCCCCGACGCGCCGCGCCCGTTCTCGTACGCCTCGGTCGCCGTGGTGGGCACCGACGCCTACCTCCTCACGAGCGCCAACGCCGCGGTCGACGGGACCACCGATGCCCTCCTGCGCTACTCGACGACCGAGGACGCATGGACCGAGCTGGCCCTCCCGGACGGCGATCCGGACTGGTACCGGCTGGTCGCCGCCGGGGACCGGCTGGTGGCGATCAGCGGGTCCGACGAGGCCGGCGTCCACCGCGACCTGGTGTTCGATGCCGACGCAGACGCGTGGGCCCCGCTGCCCGACGATCCGTTCCCCGCCTCGTTCGACCGCCTCGCCGTCTGGTCCGAGCCGCACCTGGACCTGTTCGCCAAGGACCTCGCCAAGGTCAGCGGACCGCAGCCGGCGGTCCTCCAGGTGGCGCGGCTCGACCTCGCCGCCGGGACGTGGGAGCAGCTCCCCGACTCCGATCGGATCGGGTCCGGCCCCTGGCTGGCGGAGGCGGGCGAGATCACCTCACCGAACCTCGGCTCGGCCGACGGCGGCGAGGTGGACGGGTGGGGTCGCGCCTACCAGAACGGCGGGACGCTCGACCTCGAGACCGGCACCTGGACCGATCTGCCGCTCCCCCCGGGGCCGACCCCGACCCTGGACTCCACCCCGCCCACCTCGGGCATCGTCGGGGCGACCGGCGCCGTCTGGTTCCGCAAGGAGGGCTTCGCCCTCGACGTCACCCGGGACGAGTGGGTCGACGTGGCGCCCGTCCCCGACGGTCACGAGGACGCCCGACCGGTCGTCGCCACCGCCGGGCGGGACATGATCGCCGTCGCCGGCTACCGGTGGGTCGATCAGCGTCAGTCCGAGGCGGAGATGCTCACCGCCGTCTGGATCCGCCGGACCCCGCCGCCGGCCTGACGCATCGGAGCGCTCGCTACCGAGCCCAGGGCTTGGCGCAGTCCCAGACGGCGTCGAGGCGGGCGACGCCGGGGCCCTCCCAGGCGTCGGGGTCCTGGTTCCGGCAGCGCACGTCGGTGACGAGGGCGCCCCACGCCGGCTCGAAGGTCAGCTCGCCGCCGGTGGCGGCGTTGGGGTTGTCGGGCTCGATCAGCGTGATGTTCACGGCGCCGTAGAGGAGCTGGGCCGCGACCAGCGCGGCGAGCAGGCGGGTCCTCGGCGCGTCGCCCAGGGCGCGGGCCAGGAGCAGCGCCAGCCCGACCAGTGTCGGGAGCAGGTGGCCCATCTTCCACGGGAAGCGCAGGAACAGGACCTGCGAGACGAGCACGGTGACCAGCCCGAGGCGGACCAGCCAGTCGGCCCGCCACCGCAGCAGCACCCGGGCCAGAGCGGGGAGCGCGAACAGGAGGACGACGGCTGCGAAGGGCCCGACGAAGTACAGGTCCTTGACGAGGAACCGGCCGAGCTGGACGAACAGGCTGGACGTGGGCACGTCGTTCTGGGCGAAGGCGACCGAGGAGTCGGCGGCGCGGTACGAGGGCACGTAGAGCACGAGGCCGACGACCGTCGCCGCCGCCCCCGCCGCCAGGGCGTGGAGCCACGGAGGCGTGCGGTCGTCGCCCCCCGAGGCCCGCGGCTCGAGGGCGTGGGCGAGGATCAGCCCGGCGACGAGGAACGCGGTCGAGGACCGGCACCCCACGGCCAGCCCGGCCAGGACGCCGGCGCCCACGGCTCCGCCCCACGTCGGGCGGGCGCGCAGCACCAGGGCGGAGCCGGCCCACAGGGCGAGGGCCCACAGGAAGTCGACGGTGGAGGTGGCCGCCACCAGGAACCACGGGTTGGCGACCACCACGGCGACCGACAGCTCCACCCGGCGGACGCCCTCGCGCCGCAGGAGGACGACGAGCACGGCGACCAGGGCGCAGGCCGCGACCAGCGAGCCGAGGTTGGGCCCGATCGTGCGGCCGATCCACTCGAGCACGCCGACGGCGGTCTCGTGGACCGGTGCGCCGGGCGCCCGGCTCGGCAGGTACTCGCCGTCGCGGACGATCGTCCGCCCCGAGCGGATCACGGCGCCCACGTCGAGGTCCGTGCCCGGTCCGAGGAACGTCATCGGCACCGCGGCCACGGCGACGGCCGCCCCGGCGACCAGCCACCGCCGGTCGAGGGGCGCGGTGGCGTCGGCGGTCACGGCCCCATCCTGGCCGCCGACCCCCCCGCCCTTCCGAACTCGGTGGTGTAGGTGACGCGTTTCGGTCACCTACCCCACCGAGTTCGCCGGGGGTGGGCCTGGGACCGGGCGCCGTCAGTCAGGCGACGTAGCGGTCGACGGCGTCGGGGGCGAGGACCTCGTCGATCACCAGGCAGGCGGCGCCGATGATGCCGGCCCGCTCGCCGCCCACGGCGGGGACGATCCGGAGGTTGGCCGTGGCGAGGGGGAGCGACCGGCGGTAGACGACCTCGCGGACGCCGGCCAGGAGCGGGTCGCCGGCGGCGGCCAGCGAGCCGCCGATCACGATGACGCTGGGGTTGAGCAGGCTGACCGCGCTGGCCAGGACCTCGCCGATCACCCGCCCGGCCTGGCGCACCTCCTGGAGGGCGGGGACGGACCCGGCCTTCACCAGGTCGACGACGTCGCCGCTGCCGGCCGGGTCGAGCCCGGTGGCCCGGAGCCGCGTCGCCACCGCCGCCCCGCTGGCGATGGCCTCCAGGCAGCCCCGGTTGCCGCAGCGGCACAGCACGTCCTCGCCGTCGGGGACCTGGATGTGGCCCAGGTCGCCGGCGGCGCCGTCGGCCCCGCGGTGGAGGGTGCCGTGGCTGATGATCCCCGACCCGATGCCGGTGGCCACCTTGACGAAGAGGAGCTGGTCGACGGTGGGGAAGCCGAGGAAGCGCTCGCCGAGGGCCATGACGTTCACGTCGTTGTCGGCGACCACCACCGTGCCCAGCGCCGAGCCCACGTAGAGGGGCACGTCGAAGCCGTCCCAGCCGGGCATGATCGGCGGGTTCCGGGGCTTGCCGGTGGCGTGCTCGACCGGGCCGGGCAGGCCGATGCCCACGCCGATGAGGTCGGCGGGGTCGCGCCCCAGCTCGGCGAGCAGCGCCCGAGACCGCTCGATGGCCCAGGTGAGCACGGCCTCGGGGCCGAGCGAGATGTCGATCTCGTGGCGGTCCTCGGCCAGCACCACCGAGGCCAGGTCGGTGAGGCCGATGCGCACGTGGGTGGCGCCCACGTCGACGGCCAGCGCCACCCGGGCGCCGGGGTTGAAGGCCAGCTGGGCCGGGGGCCGCCCGCCGGTGGACGCCGCCTCGCCCACCGAGCCGACCAGCGACGACGCCAGGAGGGCGTCGACCCGCTGGGCCACGGCCGAACGCCCCAGCCCGGTCATGACGGCCAGCTCGCTGCGGGTCCGAGGGACGCCGTCCCGGAGGATCTGGAGCAGGGACCCGGCTCCCTCGCCGGGGCGGAGCGTCGTCGCCACCCGGCCAGTGAACCACACTTCCGCGACCGTGTGACCAGCCTTCTGCCTCACATCGGAGAACTTACGCTTTACAAACGGCAGAAGATCGACCAGGGTGTGACGCATGCCGCACGTCGCTCCGCTGCCGTACCGGGCGGGCATCGTCGGCACCGGGTTCATGGGCACGGTCCACAGCCGGGCGGTCCGGGCCAGCGGGGGCGTGGTGGCCGGCGTGGTCGGCTCCAGCCCCGAGCGCGGCGCGGCCGCCGCGGCCGCCCTCGGCGTCGAGGGGTACGACGACCTCGACGCCCTGCTCGCCGACGACTCGATCACCGTCGTGCACGTCTGCACCCCGAACGACCTCCACACGCGCATCGCCCGGGCGGTCATCGGCAGTGGGAAGCACGTCGTGTGCGAGAAGCCCCTCGCCACGACTCTCGTCGACGCCGCCGCCCTGGAGGCCGCGGCCGTCGAGGCCGGCGTCGTGGCCACCGTGCCGTTCGTCTACCGCTTCCACCCCATGGTCCGCGAGGCCCGGGCCCGCATCGGCGCCG
>DATHEV010000881.1:0-2892 GCA_035318405.1 Iamia sp. | reverse complement strand
CGCACGGTCTCGCCGACGCATGCATCGACCCCGCCCGGATCCGTCAGATCTTCGACAACCTCCTGACGAACGCCATCCGCCACACGCCGGCGGGCGGGGAGGTCTCGGTGGAGGTCTCGACCCTGCGACCGCCCGGCTCGGGCCTTGGCTCGATGCTGCAGTGCCAGGTCACCGATGCCGGGCCCGGTTTCCGGGCCGACCAACTGGACCGGGTGTTCGAGCGGTTCACCAGCGCCGGAGACTCCCGTGGTAGCGGTCTGGGCCTGTCGATCGTCCAGGACCTCGTGAACGCGCACGGAGGCACGATCGTGGCCGCCAACGACCCCACCACCGGAGGCGCGTCGGTCACCTTCACCCTTCCTGTCCGAGACGTCGACCATCGCTTCGACGTGCCTTGACCGCGTATGCATGGTGCGTCGGGTTGCTGGTGCGAGAACTCTCGCTCGTCGGGCTCGGGACGACGGATGCCCAAATCCTGAGTCCGCCGGCGATCGCTGTCAGCTGAGGAGCTGAGTGCGATCAGCCCCGGAACAGGCGCTCGTCGTGCGGGTCGTGCTCCCGAATGCCAGATCCTTGAACCTGAGAGAGGCGCAGGGCACGACGGTGGCGGAGGTGTCCTCATGCCGAAGTTCGGGATGGGGAGGCTTCCCTGCGAGCAGTTGGTGAGTCCCCCCTCGCCCACGGCTCATTGGGAGAAGTCCCAGAGAATCGGCGTTCAAGGGATCGCTTTGCAGGCCGGCCATCAGGGCCGGTCAGCAGGGCATCCGCTCCGCCTCGTGGAGGACTGGACCTGCGGCGGTTCCCGTCGCGCCCCATGCATCATTGAAGCCGGCTGGTGGCACGACATCTGCCGCATCGACCGCGGCGCGCCTCGCACTGCCGGAGCTGTGTACCCACGACGTGAGCTGAGCCGTCGTGAGGCAGTCAACAGCATGGAGTGTCAGAAGGTCGGTAAGGTCGCGTTGCGCGCCGACGGGTGGAGGAACGCACAGTGGCCGACCAGGTGATCGAGCAGCCGACCTACCTCGAGCACATCCGGCACTTCTTCGAGGAGGTCGATCTGGCCCACATGGCCAAGATCGGCATCGACCTCACGACCTACGAGTCCCTGAGGCTGCGGGCCGCGTCCGTCCACCTGCGGACGATGCCGCCCACAGCCACCATGCCGCCCGATCCGGAGCGGCACTGGTCGGCCGAACGCTCGGAGACCTTTGGCAACTGGGTCCGCACCGGGTGCCCGCTCGGCCAGCCGACCGTGCAACCGCCGACGACGGCCACCACCGATCGTGTCCGGAAGGATGCGGCGGCGCTCGACGCCGACGAGATCGCGCGGCTGGCGACCGCGTTCACCGGGATCATGGAGCGGGGCGTCGACGACCCCCAAGGCTACTTCGTCCTCGCGGGCACCCACTGGTTCCCGGCCCCGAACGAGTGCCTTCACCACGAGGACCGCTTCAACCCTTGGCACCGCGCCTACCTGAGGCACTTCGAGGACGCCCTGCGGTCCGTGCCCGGCTGCGAGCACGTGACGCTGCCCTTCTGGGACATCACCACGACACCGCCCGCCTTCCTCGAGGCGCCGCCGTTCTCCCGCTACACGCTGCCGCAGGAGGTCCACTCCGACTACCCGGAGGGCTACACCACGTCGCGGTTCACGGCCGACGAGATCGCCGACCAGGTGATCGCCCGCGACATCGCCGGCACCATCGCCCACGCCAGCCGCCAGCCCCTCTGGGGCGACTTCATCACGTTCACCGGGCAGGGCATCGAGGCCGCCCACGACGCCGGCCACCCGTCGTGTGGCGAGACCCTCGCCACGCCCGACGTGGCCTCCTTCGACCCGTTGTTCTGGTTCTTCCACGCCAACTGGGACCGGCTCTGGTGGGAGTGGCAGCAGCGGATGGGGGCGACGACGCTCGCCACCTTCCGCTCGACCATCACCGGGTCGACGCTGTTCCTCGATCCCGGCTTCAACGTGCTGCCGCCGTTCCCGGAGACGAGCGACCAGACCATCGATCTCACCGCGACCGGGGTCTCCTATGGCCCGCCCGCCACGCCTCCGCTGGAGTCCGTCGAGATGGTGGACCGGGCCCGCTTCGGCAGCCTCCGCGCCATCGAGGCTCCCCGCCTGCCCGCCGCGCCCCTGGCCTCGGTGCGGCTCAAGGGCATCGACCGCCTGTCGATCCCGGGCACGTTCGACGCCGTCCTCCGCGCCGACGGCGCGGTGGTCGGGCGGCGGACCTTCTTCCAGTCGACCAGCCCGGTCGACTGTGAGGCCTGCCGCGAGAAGGCCAAGATCGACCTCGACTTCATCGTCGACGTCGACCAGGTCCTGGGCACCGAGCTCACCACCACCATCGAGCTGGCGCGGCCGGCGCCCGAGTTCGGCGCCACCGTGCCCCTCAGCGTCTGCGGCGACCCCACCCTCAACGTCCGCCTCCTCGTCGTACGCCCCACCTGACACTGAGGCAGATGGCCGCCGAAGGGCTCGTTGGCGTCGCGAGAGAGGTTCTTGCCGTGCTCACCGCGCCGGATCGTCCAGATGAGCAGCACGAACAGAGCCAGGTGCAGGCCGAGGTCGTGGCCGCCTACTGGCAGTGGATCCAGGACGACGGTGGTCCAGGTCGTGCGAGGAACGTCACGAGACCCGCTTGGCCTGCCTCGCAGCGGAGGCCCTCGGGGGTTCACCGCGAGTCCTTCACCCGCATCGGCTGATCAGGTCGCGAGTAGCGTCCGGGGTGGCGCTCGGTGGAAGGCGCCGTGGGACGACACAGGGGGAAGTACGTGCAGGGTCACAGGATGATGGCGGTTGCGGCGCGTCGGGGGCGACGGGCCCTCGCCGGGCTGGTGGTCGTGGCGGCGGTGGGCGCCGCGGTGGTCGGCCTGCCGGCG
>DATHEV010000880.1:0-10325 GCA_035318405.1 Iamia sp. | reverse complement strand
GAACTGGAATCGTCCCCGGCCCCGCTTGATCACGAGGGCGGTGGCCCACCGGCGGACGTTGGGCCAATACCAGAGGTAGAAGCCGCTGGCGAGGATGAAGAAGAACCCGACGCCGAACCAGCCGATCAGGTCGAGGCCGTCGGGGATGACGTCGCACACCACGCCCTTGGGCCCGCCGGGCTCGGCGCCGTCGCCGTTGGGCCGGCACCACCCGTCGTCGGGGTGGAACACGTTGAGGACGCCGTGGTCCTGCCACAGGGCCTCGTGGCCCCGCAGCATCCAGTGGCTGAAGCCCTCCTCCTCGTCCTGCACCCCGTTGACCTCGCCCCCGCCCGGGTCGACGAAGTACGTGAAGTAGCGCTCCTCGAGGCCGTCGGCGTCCAGCGGCACGGCTGCGTTCACCTGGTAGACGCCGCGCCCGTTGACCGGGAGCACGGTCGAGTAGACGTACGCGCCCTCGCCGAGCTGCGGCAGCTCGTCGTCGGTCACGGCGGCGAGGGCGGCGGCCGGTCCCACGTCGCCCTCGGTGGTGGCGAAGCGGTCGCGGTGGAGCCACGAGTCGAACGCCGGACCGAAGACGAGCCACGCGCCGGTGAGCGAGATGACGACGACCCACGCCAGGAGGGCGAACGACACCCACCGGTGGAGCAGCACGATCACCCGCCGGATGCGCTTGGAGAGGCGCTTGCCGCTGCCGATGCGCCGCTCGATGTCGGCGGCGTGGGTCAGGGTCGGGCCCTCGACGACCTCGTCGTCGGGCACCGCCGGCGGGACCTCGGTCGTCGTCATCGCTCGTCCTTCGGGTCGTCTATCTCCAAGCGATAGGTGACCCTAATAGACGGCGAACGGCTAGCGGAAGGTGCTGAAGGTGGCTTCGGCCGATCCGCCGGCGAGCTCGGGGACGAGGCCGCGCCGGCGCAGCTCGGGCAGGAGGCCCTCGCCACACCAGTAGGCCTCCTCCAGGTGGGGGTAGCCGGAGAGGATGAACTCCTCGAAGCCGACCGAGGCGTACTCCTCGATCCGGTCCGCCACCTCGGTGTGGCTGCCGACGAGCGTGGTGCCGGCCCCGCCCCGCACCAGCCCGACGCCGGACCAGACGTTGGGGTGGACCTCCAGGCCCCGGACGTCGGTGGGGTCGAGACCCTGGTGCAGCTCGGCCATGCGCCGCTGGCCCTCGGACGCGGTGGCGGCGAAGTCGGCCTGGGCGCCGGCGATGGCCTCGGGCGAGATGCCGGCCAGCAGCCGCTCGGCGGCGGCCCAGGCCTCGTCCGCGGTGGGTCGGGTGATCACGTGGAAGCGGATGCCGTAGCGGAGCGTCCGCTGGTGGGCCGCGGCCTTGGCCCGCATGCGCTCGACCCGCTCGCCGACCATGGCCGGGGGCTCGCCCCACGCCAGGTAGACGTCGGCCCAGCGGGCGGCGACCTCCTCGGCCTCGGGGGACGCCCCGCCGAAGTAGATCTCGGGCTGGGGGCTGGGCACGGCCCGGGTGGTCGCCTCGGTGACCTCGTAGAACTCGCCGGTGAAGGTGAACGGCTCGCCGCTCCACGCGCCCCGGACGATCTCGAGGAACTCGGCGGCCCGGGCGTAGCGGGTGGCCTTGTCGATGCGGGGGCCGAAGCGGGCCGACTCGGCGTCCTCGGCCCCGATGACGATGTTGAGCTGGACCCGCCCGCCCGACAGGCGCTGGTAGGTCGAGGCCATCTGGGCGGCGAGGGTGGGGGAGAGGAGGCCGGGGCGGAAGGCCACGAGGAACTTGAGCCGCTCGGTGACGGGCACCAGCGTGGCGGTCGAGATCCAGGCGTCCTCGCAGGCGGTGCCGCACGGGGTGAGGGCGGCCTCGAAGCCGAGCTGGTCGGCGGCCCGGGCGACCTGGGCCAGATAGGCGTGGTCGGGCTCGCGCCGGTGGTCGTCGGGCCCGGACGCGGCGACCTCCCGCGAGTCGCCGCCGGTGGGGAGGAACCAGTGGATCGCCAGCATCTCGTGATGATGCACCGGATTGGTCAGGATTCGCCATCCGGCGCTCGCCGCCGGACCCCCGGGGCCTGCGGTTTCGGCCCGGTTCGATCGCCGCCGTATCCTCGGCGCCATGGAGCGTCCCACCCGGTTCGAGCACAACCGCTGGGTCGGCGACAAGCGCGACCAGCGGGTCCACGACCTCGACCACTGCGAGCCCGACGTCATCGGCGAGCTGATGGAGGCCCGGACCTACCTGAGCTTCGGCCCCGACACGCTGCCCGAGGCCCGCAACCGCGGCTACCGGCTGTGCCGGTGCCCGGACACCCGCGCCCACCAGCGCGCCGAGGTCGACATCGACGCCGAGGCGTAGCGCCCACTCATGGCCGTCGATGACCACCCGGTCCGCAACGGCCCGCTCACGCTCGTCGGCCACCTGGCCCGGCCCCGCGCCCGGACCAGCACCGCCAGCCGCCCCGGCCTGGTCCTGACCCACGGCCTGCCCCCGGTCACCGCCGGCGCCGCCGACGCCGGCAAGGACCTGCCCGAGCTGGCCGACCGCATCGCCACCACGCTGGGGTGGATCGTCCTGGCGCTGCGGCTGCGGGGCGCGGGTGGGTCGGAGGGCGACTTCTCCCTCGGCGGCTGGCGCTCCGACATCGCCGCCGGCCTGGCCGAGCTGCGGTCCCAGCCCGAGGTCGAGCGCACCTGGTTGGCCGGCTTCGGCACCGGCGGCGGCCTGGCGATCTGCGCCGGGGCGGCCGACCCGGACGTCATCGGCGTGGCCGCCCTCGCCGCCCCGGCCGACTTCGACGACTGGGCCAGCCACCCCCGCCGCCTGCTCCAGCACGCCCGCGACGTCGGCATCATCTCCACGCCCGGCTTCCCGACCCAGCCGGAGCTGTGGACCCGCGAGCTGCGCGAGATCCGCCCCGTCGCCGTGGCCGGGAAGCTCGCCCCCCGGCCCCTGCTGCTGGTCCACGGGGCTGACGACGAGGCCGTGCCCCAGTTCGACGCCCGCTTCCTGGCCGACTCGCACGGCGCGGCCGAGCTGCGCATCATCGGCGGCGCCGGCCACCAGCTCCGCCACGACCCCCGCGCCGTCGCCGTCCTCCTCGGCTGGTTGGACCGCCAGGCCAACACCTGAGTCCTCTCGTCGGAAACCTCGCTGCGCTCGGTTTCCTCCTCGAACTGATGGTGCTCGCTGCGCTCGCGCTGTTTCGACGGCCTCCGCCTCGTTCCTCGCCTCCGGCCGTCCCCTTCGGGGGGAGACCCCCCGAGCCCCCCAGCGGCTGCGCCGGACAGAAGGTCGTCCGCCGTTGATGGCGCGGGGTCGACATCCGTTGGTGGTCCGCCACCGGGGTCGTCGGGGGGCGCCTAGATTCCCGGGATGGGCGGGTTGCGGTTTCGGCTCCTGGGAAACCTCGAGGTCGTCGACGAGCGCGGGCCGGTGGACGTCGGCACGGCCAAGGTGCGCTCGATCCTCACCATCTTGCTGCTCCACACCAACCGGATCGTGCCCACCGACATGCTCGTCGATCGGCTGTGGGACGGCGAGGCGCCGGCCACGGCCACGGCGACGCTGCACGGCTACCTGTCGGGGCTGCGCAAGGCGCTCGAGCCCGAGGGCTCGGACCGCGCCGGGCGCGTGCTCATCACCCGCTCGCCCGGCTACGTGCTCGAGCTGGACCTCGGCCAGCTCGACATCACCGACTTCGAGACGCTCAACCGCGAGGCCCACCGCCACGCCGAGGCCGAGCGCTGGCGGGAGGCCTCGGAGCGCTTCACCGACGCCCTCGCCCTGTGGCGGGGGCCGGCGCTGGGCGAGGCGGCCGACGCCCCCTTCGCCCGGTCGACGGCGACCGCCCTGGAGGAGGCCCGGCTGGCGGCGCTCGACGGGTGGGCCCGGGCCGAGCTGGCCCTCGGTCGTCACGCCGAGGTGGTCGGCCGGCTCGACGCCGCCGTGGCCGCCAACCCGCTGCGGGAGAGCCTCAGCCGGTACCTGATGCTGGCGCTGTACCGCTCGGGGCGCCAGGCCGAGGCCCTGCGCGCGTTCAGCGCCCTGCGCGAGGTCCTGGTCGACGGGCTCGGGATCGCTCCGGGCCGCGACCTGGTCGAGCTGGAGTCCGCCATCCTGGCCCAGGACCGGGCCCTCGACTGGGTGCCGCCGCCGGCGCCTGCACCCGCGGCGGCGGCACCGTCGAACCCCACGGTCTCCACGGGCGCGCCGGCGCCGGTCCCGGAACGGCGAGCGGCGTCGTTCATCGGTCGCCGACCCGAGCTGGCCGCGCTGCACTCCGATCTGGGCGACGCCCGGGCCGGGCACGGCCGGATCACGTCGCTGGGCGGCGAGCCCGGCATCGGCAAGACCCGTCTGGCCGACGAGGTGGCGGCCGAGGCCGAGGCCGCCGGGGACGTCGTCGTGTGGGGCCGCTGCTTCGAGGGCAAGGGGGCGCCGGCGTTCTGGCCGTGGACCCAGATCGTCGAGGCCCTGCTCGCCCGGGGCGATCCCGACGAGCTGCGCGCCGCCCTCGGGCGCAGCACCGCCGACCTGGCCCAGATCGTGCCGGCCGTGCTCGACCTCGTCGACACGCCCGAGCCGCTCGGCCCGGTCGACCCCGACGCCGCCCGCTTCCGCGTCTACGAGGCCGTCACCTCCTTCCTCCGGCGGCTGTCGGCCCACCGGCCGATCGTCGCCGTGCTCGACGACGTGCACTGGGCCGACGGCCCGTCGCTCGAGCTGCTCGCCTTCCTCGGCACCCACCTCGGCGCCGCCCGCGTCCTCGTCGTGACCACCCACCGGTCGATCGATCCGGTCGTGGGCGAGGCCCTCGGCGACGCCCTGGCCGAGCTGGGCCGCTCGCCGGCCGTCCGGCGGCTCGTCCTCGACGGGCTGGGCCGGAGCGACGTGGCCCGCTTCGTGGCCGAGGCGGCGGCCGCCGCCGAGGTGCAGGTGATCGACCCCAGCGTCGTGGCCACGCTCCACGAGCGCACCCACGGCAATCCGTTCTTCCTCTCCGAGCTGCTCCGCCTCATGGCCAGCGGCGACGCCCGGACGGTGCCCAACGGCGTCCGGGAGGTGATCCGGCGCCGGGTCAGCGCCCTGGAGCCCGACGCCGTCGACCTGCTCCGGGCCGCGGCCGTGCTGGGCCTGCGTCACGACCTGGCGGTGCTGGCCGACGTCGCCGGCCTCGACGCCGCCACGACGCTGGAGCGGCTGGAGCCGGCCCTCGCCGCCGGCCTGGTCGAGCCGACCCAGGGTGTCGTCGGCGGCTTCCGCTTCTCGCACGGGCTGGTCAACGAGACCCTGTACGACGAGCTCACCGCCATCGGGCGGGCCCGTCTGCACCTCGGGGCGGCCGAGGCCCTCCAGGCCCGCCACGGCGACGGCGACGGCCCGCACCTCGTCGTGATCGCCACCCACCGGTCGCGCGCCCTGCCGCTGGGCGAGCCGGCCGACGCCGTCGACCACCTGCTCCGCGCCGCCCGCTGGTCGCAGTCGGCCCTGGCCTACGAGCAGGCCGAGGACCACCTCGCCGCCGCCCTGTCCATCGTGGACCACCTCCCGACCGGGGCGGACCGGTCCACCCTCGAGCTGCGGGTGCAGGACCAGCTCAGCCAGCTCATCACGGTGGTCGAGGGCTACGCCTCGCCCCGCGTCGCGACGGCGGCCGAGCGGATGCGGGTCCTGTGTCTCGAGGTCGACGACCCGGAGCGGCTGCTGGCCTCGCTGTGGCGGCTCAGCATCTACCTCGAGGTCCGCACCGAGTTCGCCGCCGCCATCGAGATCGGGCACCAGATGCTGGACCTCGTCGACCCGGACACGCAGCCGGGGCTGGCCCTCGCCGGGCACATGACGCTGGGCGCGGCCCACAACCACCAGGGCGACTTCGCCGAGGCCCGCCGGCACCTCGATGCGGCCATGGCCATGTGCGAGGCCGGCCACGCCCCGGCCGTCGAGGGCGTGGTGATGGAGGGGGCGTGGGTCTGGACCCGCGTCTTCTCGGCCTGGAACCGGTGGATGACCGGTGACGCCGACGGGGCCGAGGAGCTGGTGCTGACGGCCGTGGCCGAGTCGAAGGCCGAGGATCCCGACGGGTACGCGGCCAGCTTCTCGATGTGGTTCTCGTGCCTGATCGCCACGCTGCGCCAGGACGTGGACGTGGTGCTGGAGCGAACCGACGAGGCGCTCGCCGTCGCCCGCCAGGGGGGCTTCGTGATGTTCATGCCCTACTTCATGGCCAACCAGGGCTGGGCGCTGGCGGCCGGGGGCGACCTGGACGAGGGCCGGGCCCTGATCGAGGCCGGGCGGTCCGGGGTCAAGGCCTCCGGCGCCCGGATGCTCCTGCACGTCTTCCCGGCCTTCCTGGCCGACCGCTACCTGGCCGCCGGCCGGCTCGAGGACGCCGTGGCCACGGCCGAGGAGGGCCTGGCCGAGGTCGAGGCCACCGGCGAGCACTGGTACGAGGCGGAGCTCCACCGGCTCCGGGGCGAGGCCCTGTGGCGTTCCGGCGATGCCACCGAGGGCGAGGCCGCCGTCCGCACCGCCATCGCCGTGGCCTCGGGCCAGGGCGCCCTCGCCATCGTCCAGCGGGCCCAGGCCACCCTCACCGCCCTCCAGCCCTGAAGACCCCCCGGCGAACTCGGTGGGAAACGCGCCCCTCTGGGGGCACATTTCCCACCGAGTTCCCCGGCGGCGGCGGCGTCGCGGCTACCAGCTGCCTCCTCCTCCGCCTCCTCCGCCACCACCGCTGAAGCCGCCGCCGGAGAAGCTGCTCGACGAGCCGCTGCTGCCGCCGGACGAGGGGGCGGGCGGGGCGGTGGTGGTGGACGAGAACGACGAGGCGTAGAGGGCGGGGTAGAGGACGCCGGTGCTGGAGGTGACCTCGACCGGGGGCACCGACGAGGCGGACAGGGCGCTGTTCCAGGCGTCGGCCTCGCCCAGGGCGACGGCCCAGGCGGAGTACTCGCGGAGGAGGTGGTTCTGCCAGGCCCACTCGACGTGCTGGGCCTCGCTGTCGTGGAGGAAGCGGCGGAACGACTCGGCCCTGATGGCGATGGCCGAGCCCCGTGCCGTGAGGCCCCGGGTCAGGCGGGAGTAGGCGAACATGGCGGCCCCGCCCACCACGACGATGGTGAGGGCCACGGCGGCGAAGGCGCTCGTGAGCCCGGCGGCCAGGCTCCCGCCGCCGGCGAAGACGAAGAAGGCGGCCGGCGCCAGGCAGGCCCAGGGGGGCCGGACGCCGCCCGACGACCCGGCTCCGTACTGGGGCGGCCGACGGCGGAACACCCCCGAGGACAGCGTCCAGGTGTCGATGGCCCGGCCCGCCTCCGCCCAGGCGGCCGAGAACTTCGGGTCGTAGGTGCCCAGCTCGATCTCGTCGCGCGACCCGAAGGCGCGGTTGAGGATCGGCGCCGCCGCCGGGTCGGCCTCGTCGGCCGCCGGCCCGGTGCGGAGCACGCCACCGCCCCGGCTCTCGATGGACACGATGTCGTGCGCCACCAGGCTGGCGAACCAGGCGCCGACGGTGCGGTCGTCGATCTTCTCCCGCAGGACCACCGCGGCTTGCCACGGCTCGACACCGCCGGGCGGCACGAACTCGATGCCGGCCAGCTCGCCCATGCGGGTGTCGGCCACCAGCCGGGTCCCGCCGGGCAGGTCCGGGGGCGCGTCGGTGGGGACGGCGTGCTCGGGCCCGAACTCCTCGGCCCCGTAGGCGAACGCGGCCTCGGTGGCCCCGCCGCCGGCGACCGCGTTGCGTCCCAGCTGGCGGCAGATGAGGTAGACGCCCACCGCCATCACCAGGCCCAGCCCGGCGACGATGCCGGCCCAGCGCAACCGGGCGGAGGCGTCCCGGTCCTCGAACGCGGGCACGTCGGGGAGCGCGGCGGGCCGGACGGCCACGATGTCGCCGGCGACGGTGACGCCCTCGTGGGCGTCGAGACCATCGACCTCGGTGCGGTAGGTGTCGCCGGTGGCATCGATCGGGCACCGCTCGGTCGAGCCGTAGGGGCCCATGAAGCACTCCGTCGACAGGAGGTCGGCGCCGAGGACGGTCACGGTGACGTTCCCGCTGGCCACCGGCCACTGGTCGCCGATGGCGTCGAGGGCGAAGCGGTCGCCCTCGACGGTGGCGGGCAGGACGTAGGAGATCACGTAGCGGTGGCGGCCCGTGATCTTCCGGCCGGCGTCGCCGATCTTGATCTCGGTGTCGCCCCCCATCGAGGTGGTGGCGAAGGCGTCGGGGGCGTCGGGCGACGACACCTCGACGTCGGTCGGCACCCCACCGGTCGAGGGGATGGTGCGGAAGATGCCGTGCTTCTCCTCGGGGCCGAAGTCCCAGTCGATGACCTCGCGCACGGCGACGGTCCGGTCGTCGCGGATGACGGCCACGACGTCGTAGCTCGTGATGCGCTCGTCGCCCACGGCGGGACCCAGGCAGCCCCCGAAGGCCAACCCGGCCAGCACGATGACGAGGACGCCGAGCGCCCCGTGCCGAGCCCGCATCGATCCGATCACCAGGAACCGCCTCCCCCTCCGCCGTCGCCGCCGCCGACGGAGCCACGTCCGCCGACCCCGCCCCGCCACCCCAGCCGGATGTCGGCGGACGGGGCTGGAGAGCCCGGTCGACGAGTGCTGGGGCGGCGGCTCTCTCCCGTCACCATGAGCCACCACCACCGCCGCCGTCGCCGCCGCCGACGGAGCCACCGCCACCGTCGCCACCGCCGCCGGAGCTGCTGGGGGCGGTGTGGGTGGAGCTGAAGCTGGAGGCGTGGACGGCGGGGACCATGACCGAGGAGGCGTAGCCCTGCTCGACCGGCGGGACGGCGGAGGCCGAGAGGGCCTTGCCCCAGGCCTTGGACTCGCCCAGGGCGACGGCCCACGCCGAGTACTCCCGGAGGACGCCGTTCTGCCAGGCCCAGTCGACGTGCTGGGCCTCGCTGTCGTGGAGGAAGCGGCGGAACGACTCGGTCCGCAGGGCGATGGCCGAGCCCCGCCAGCTGAGGCTCCGAACCAGCTTCCAGTAGACGCACAGCGCCGTGACCAGCGGGATGAAGACGGCGAGGACGATGGCGATCGGCGCCTGGAGGACCCCCGCGGCCTGGCCGAGGAAGAAGAGGCCGATGACGGCCGGGATGCCGAGCCCCAGGCCGAGCCCGAGGACGAGACCGACCCGGGATGCGCCGCGGATGCTCGAGCGGCTGGGTGGTCGGCGGCGGAAGACGCCGGCGGTGCGCACCCACGACCCGATGACCGTGGCGGCGTCGTCCCAGGCCTGGGAGAAGGCCGGGTCGTAGCCGCCGAGATCGATCCCGGGGCGCCCGGCCAGGGCCCGGTTGAGGATCGGGGAGACGGTCGGGTCGGCGCTGGTGGCCGCCGGGCCGGGCAGGATCCGCACCCCGCCCCACTCGTTGCCCTGGAACGAGAGGACGTCGTGGGCGGCGAGGGACGAGAACCAGGCGCCGATGGTGCGCTCGTCGATCGCCTCGCGGAGCACGGCGGACCCCTGCCACGGCTCGATCCCGCCGGGCGGGACGAAGTCGACGCCGGCCAGGTCGCCCATCCGCTCGTCGGCCACCATCCGGGTTCCGGGCGGCGGTCGGCCGATGTCGTGGGTCGGCCCGAAGGTCTCGTCGCCGTAGGCGAAGGCGGCCTCGGTGGCGCCGCCGGGAGCGACCTCGTTGCGCCCGACCCGGCGGCAGACGAGGTAGGTCGCCAGCCCGACCAGGAGGCCGATGACGCCCACGATCACGCCCCAGCGGACGGCGATGCTGCCGTCGCGCTCGGCGATGGGGGCGAGCTCCGGCAGCGTCGCCTCGCCGGTCGGGCCGACGTCGCCCTGCATGGTGATCCCCCGGTGGGGGTCGAGGTGGTCGGCCACGGTGCGGACGCCGCCGTCGAGCTCGGCCACCTCGCACGGGGTGCGATCGCCCTCCCGGCCCCGGAAGCACTCGACGCCCGACAGCTGGGCCCCGACGATCCGGGCGTCGATGTCGTCGATGGGCACGTCCCACTCCGGCCCGATCAGGTCGAGGGCCACGAAGCCGCCGCGCACGGAGGTCGGCAGCGTGTAGGCGATCTCGTAGCGGTGCCGGCCGTTCACCGTGGTGACGGGATCGCCGATCCGGATCCGGAACCGCGTGCCCTCGACGGTGGTGGTCTTGGCATCCGGCGCCGTGGGCGAGGACACCTCGACGTCGGTGGGCGTGCCCCCGGGGCCGATCGGGATGTCCCGGTAGATGCCGTGCCTGTCGAAGGACAGGGCACCGAAGTCCCAGTCGATGACCTCGCGGAAGCGCACCGAGCCGTCGTCGTTGACGGTGGCCACGACCTGGTAGCCGGTGATGCGCTCGGTACCGACGACCGGCCC